>NZ_JADNEM010000010.1:0-112363 GCF_015552275.1 Holdemania sp. 1001302B_160321_E10
TGAGTCCCATTTCTGGAACTCATCTGCGTCTTTCTTGTTTCGGTTTTTCTCTCACCAACACTATTTTTGAAAGAGCCAAAAAAAGATCCGAAAGATTTCGGATCATAGAGGACGGAAGCGCCGATATTCCGTCTTTTTTTGCGTAAAGGATCTTATCGCGGCAGCGTTGCGACCGGCGCTAACAAAACCTTCCCTGTGCCGCGATACACGTTGACCAGTCCTTCGCCGGAAGCGGCAGAACCGATCAGGGACTTGCTGGAACGCTCTACGGTAAATTGCAGCGAATTGCTCCAGGCGATCGCAAAGTTGCTGTCAACCTTCAGCACGTCGTCTTTCAATGTGATTTCCACCAGTTCTTCTTTCGGGCAATCGGATTCAATGCAGAAGACGCCGGACCCGTTCAAGCTCAAATTAAACAAACCTTCGCCGCCCGCTACCGCAGAGGAGAAATTCGAGCGCATGACTGCTTTGTGCTGCAGCCGGGAGTCGCAGGCTAAGAATAAACCATCGTCAAGAACGACGGAGCCGTTCCATTCTGCGGCATCCATCAAGATTAAATGTTTGTAAGTCGGCTCCAGCACCAAGGTGCCGCTGCCGGTGTATTCCGGCTTGATCGCCGATTCGCCGGTTGCCTTGCCGCGGATCGCTTTGCCTAACAGATCGCCGACTCCTTTGACGCCGGTCGTTGCCTTCACATCGCCGACCATCCACTGCATCGCGCCGGCCTGGACGGTGATATCGGCCTGCGCCAGATCGCAAAGTACCTGCCGTTTGCGAACATTCATCTCATTGCAATAATAAGCGGTCATGGCAGAGCCGGGCGTAACGCTGAGATCGCGCAGATATTCGATGACGGTAAATGGGCCGAGCTGATCAAGCGTCCGGACGTCGTCGTTATCCTGAAAATTCTTTATCTGATACATGGGATTCCTCTTCTTTCTTTTTTCAATTATACCATGCGCGAAGTGGAGTCAGGCCGGACTTTTGTTAATTTCAGGTTAAGATTTAGGGTTTCTGGTTTGGGATCCAGAAGAGGCTGACATGGAAATTTTTGTGTGAATTAACGAATTTACGAATCAATGTCCGCATTCCCTGCTTTTTGATTTATAATGAATAGGACTGTGAAATCAGAGAGGACTAGAAAATGGCGATCAAAGCAATCATGTGCGACGTGGATGGAACGTTGCTGAACAGCCAGGGAGTCGTTTCTCCCTATACCATCGAACAAATTAAAAAAATAAAAGCGCAGGGCGTTCTGTTTGGTCTGGCGACGGGCCGGGATGTGCATAGTGTTAAAAATCAACTGGAGCGTTGGGGCATTGACGGACTCGTCGATGCGATTGTCGGTACGGGCGGCGCGGAAATCGCTGACTTTCTGTTGAATGTGGAAAAAAGCAGTTTTCCTTTGGACGGTGACGTTATCTGGCAGGTCATCCAACATTATCAGGATCTGGATGTGAACTTTGCGATTCCCTGGCAGGGGGAATTGTTTGCGCCCAAGGATGACCGGTTCATCCAGCGGCTTTCCCGGGTAGATCATATTCCCTACCATGTGGTCGATTATGATGAATTTCTGAATCAACCCCGGCCGAAGGTCATGATTGTCTGTGATCCGGAAATGATGGAAACGGTCGTTGCCCGCAGTCATACGTTTACCGTTCCGAAAACCAAATCGGCCGGCCTGATCACGGCCAGCGTTTTGTTTGAATACATGGATCCGCGGGTATCGAAAACGCAGGGCTTGAAAGAAGTCATGGCGCTGCATGGTTTCACCATGGAGGAGCTTTGCACCTTCGGCGATGCGGATAACGATTACGACATGACGATCCATGCCGGAATGGGCGTGGTCATGGCCAACGGCAGCGAGAAAACAAAAAGTGCCGCGGATTTTATCACGGCGGATCACGATCACGACGGCGTCGGGAAGTTTATCGCCCAACATCTGTTGGCAGAAAAAAACAGCTAAACACAAAAACAACGGGATTCAAATCCCGTTTATTTTTTATTGCTTTAATAGACGGAAATCTTCTTGTAAGTCTGCATAAAAGTTTATGATACCATGAGAAGATGGCTTAAAATTATGGTTTTCCGCATAGTTCCATTTATTACTTTATATCTCCGATTAAGTCAGTTTTGTAAAGTTGAGCACCATTTTAGCACCACAAATAAGGCAAGAAATAAAAACACAGGACGGTATTATCACACCCGCGAAGGCGATTCAGGATACCCTTGTTCATGCCGCTATCTATGCATTAGAGGTTCATCAGGTCTTGCCAATACAGCTTTTACAATGGATAGAGTGTGGAGGTTATACCTCAAAGGCCCATTAACCTTCGTCACATTTCTAAAAATCATTTGTTTCCGTCTATGAAAGAAAGAGAGATTTTTGCTTGTTGGAAATATCCCAAACTGGAATTCACCAGCGTTTCATATTTTTTTCAAATTTGGTCGTATATGCCTCTTTGAGTTCTTCATCACTGATTCCATAACAAAGAAGGACATCGTTGTAATACATAAGAACATCCGCCATTTCCTCAATCAGATGTCTTCGTAACGCATGATCTTCAAGTGCCTTGACGTCTCCATTTTTTTTAATAATATCTACGACCTCGCCTATTTCACCGATCATCCACAACAATTTGTGTTTTCCCGCTTCAGGGCCAATCGTTTCCCACTTATCTTTATATTTTTCCTGCAATGTCTGCTGCATGAAGAGCATATCCTTAATGCTGAAATCGCTCATAAATTGCCTCCACAAATTTTGCTTTGTCGTTTTGTATGTTTCTATTATAGCACCTACATATAGGGTTTTCTATTTGCGATTTTCAAGGATCACTTTGAAGGCAACTGCCGTGAATTCTCTGATTCCTGAAAAATCAGAGTCAAGGCCCAGACCTCGTCCTGATCGGAAAAGTGATCCGGTTTGAAAAATTGTTCCAGATTTACTGCGCCCTTATTTTCATGGGTGGAAATCTGTTGAATCAGTATGGGGAATTCCCGGCCTTTCGTCCATAACGTTTCTTCACTCAGAACCGCCGTTGATAAGACCGCTGGTTCCGGCATTGAAAAATCGGGATTTTCCACGCGCAGTTCGTCTTTCACACAGACATTATCGCATTGCATAATCAATGTATAGCCTTTCGGCAGTTCGTCGGTATATACGGCGATGCGGCCGCGGAGGCCGGATAAGCTTTGATCGCCGGTCCATTGGGCTTCCCATTGTCCCTGATTCAGCGTATAAACCGTATAATGCAGCGATTGAACGGAGCTGTCCGTTGTAAACTGGAAAATCAGGGGATCTGACGAATAGCCAAATTGTTTGGCAATCGCGGCGTCTTCCTGATTGAAAGCAGCGGCTTTCAGGCTGAGTTCTGATTTTGAACCGGCGGTCTGTTGGCAGCTGCTCAGCAGACTGAGCAGAAGTCCGGCAAGACAAATTATTCTCGTACTTGGTTTCATCCTTTTATCCTCCTTTTATAACGCTTCAGCAAAATGGCTGATCTCTTGGATCGAAACTATATGAACTCGGTTTTTTCGCCCTTTAGATGAATCGGATCATTGAATCGTTGCGTCGTTTTGCTTCTGACTGAATTAAAGCATTTTCCTTACGCTTTTGCAATGAGATTCCAATGGTCAACAGCCTGAAGGAACACCGGATGAATTCCCTAAAAGCGTGGTATAATGAAACAAAGCACGAGGATTGAGGAACAAGAAATGAACAATGAAGAGCGAAGGGAACAATTTGAACGGTTGAAAGTTCAGCTTCAGAACTGCCGGGAATGCCGGCAACAGATCAAGGATGAACCGCGCCCGGTATTTCAGGGAAATCTCGATTCCAAAATATTTCAGATCAGTCAGGCCCCGTCCCGGCGCGTAATGGAAACCGGACTGCCGTTTAATGACGCCAGCGGCAAAAAGCTGAAACAGGAGTGGTATCAGATTACGGATGCGGAATTTTATGATCCCGCGCTGTTTTATATTGCTTCGATCGCCCGGTGTTATCCCGGTAAAGCCAAAGGCAGCGGCGATCTTCGACCGCCGAAGCAATGTGCCGAGCTGTATCTGCGGCGGGAACTGGAACTGGTGCAGCCGCAGCGCATCATTTTGATCGGCAGCTATGCCGCACAGTGGTTCTATCCTGAACTCGCGCTGGAAGAATTAATCTTCCAAACACAGAGCTTCCGGGGGATTCCTGTTTTTACGCTGCCCCACCCTTCTCCATTAAACCGCAAATGGCTGAAGGATCATCCTGACTTTGAGCAGCGGCGGATGCCGGAAATCCGCGCTCAAATTCACGCCGTGATTCGTAAAAGAGGTTGATGACAATGATTTCCCGCTTGATGAAAGTCTGTCCCATCCTGAATCGCAGTAATTTTGAGCGTCAGTATTCTCCTGCATCTTGCAGAAAAACGCTGCGTGTTTAAATCGGAAGTACCTGGAGATCCGGAATTTTCGATCGAACTGCCGGCGGGCTGGAGCTGTGTGTGCGATGCGGATATCCACACCCCGCTGATCAGTGAAATTCCACCGAATTATGGCCTGACACTCAGCGATCCTTCCGGTCAGAACGCGCTCAGGATGATTTATCAATATGGCGTACCCGCATGGACTTTCCCCCTCGTGGATTCTGAAGATCAGCTCGTTGTCTCAAGGCAGGGTGACCGCGGCCGGCTGGCGGTGCTGAAGGAAGGCAAAAGCGTCAGACTGCAGTTGTTGTTCTTTGAAGGTCAAGCCCGGTATTATACCGTAACAGGATCGTTTGACCGGGACTTTTACGATCAGAACGAAACACTGATCCGCCGGGTGGTCACTTCCGTTTCTCTGCGCTGAGCTTGACAGTGGCCCGGCATGGGTACAAATCTGCGGATTGGGGTTGGTTTCAATCTATCTGGAGCCCCATTTCAATCGAACAAGTGACAAACAGCGAGAAGAAATCCGACAGGCCAGCCGTGCCGCGGTCGATTCTGGCATTATGCGATAACGCTTTGTTAAAGTCAGCGGCGGGGAAATTCAGACTGTCAGCGGATAATCAGATCTTTGATCCAGCTACTCAGGAACAGAAATAGCGAAAAAAGAATCCCCCCCCCCCCCGCGAAGCAGGCGTTTGCCGCAGAAGCGTGTTTTCGGCGTCTTCCAAGAAAAGAGAATCCGATTTTTCTACTTCAAATTCAGATTGTGACGAAGCCGACGACGGCATCGTTTGAGTTTTCCATCTTGTAATCATCCCAAGCCTGATTGATGAACAAACGGAGTACAATGGAACCTGACAGACAAACCGGGCGGCTTGAGCCCGAAAAGGAGAAACATGAATAGCACACAAATTGAAAACTGCCGGAAATTCTATGCCATCGCGCAATCCAAATTGGCCGGCGACACCAGCGGACACAGTCTCGATCATATTCTGCGCGTGGTCAACAACGCGGTCTTGATCACCCGCAGCGAAGCGCCCTGCGATCTCTATCTGATCGTCGCCGCAGCGCTGCTTCACGACGTCATCGACGATAAGCTGACGGCGGATCCTCAAAAGGAACATCAGCTTTTGGAAGACCGTCTGGCGGAAATTGATCCGTCGATTCAAAGACCGGTATTCACGATACTTGATCATTTGTCTTTTTCCAAGAATCTGAGCGAAAAGCAGATCTTATCCAAAGAAGGGCAAATCGTCCAGGATGCGGACCGGCTGGATGCGATCGGCGCGATTGGAATTGCCCGGACCTTCTATTATGGCGGCCATGTCGGCAATCCGATGTACGACCCTAAACTGCCGCCGCGCACTCAGATGGACGCTGCCGCTTACCGCAGCGAGCGGAGCACGGTGATCAACCATTTCTATGAAAAACTGCTGCTTCTGGAATCAATGATGAACACGGAAACAGGCCGGCGTCTGGCTCGAAAACGCACGGTGTTTATGGAACAGTACCTCCAGGAATTCTTTGACGAATGGAACAGTCAGGCATAAGCCGCAATTTGGTAAAGAAACAGATAAACACAGGGCAAAGAGAGGAAAAGGTCGGAACGATTTCCGGCCTTGATTCTGGTAATTCAGCTTTGATTGGGAAAGCAAAATTCATTTCAGGCTGGCGGAAGGATAAGAAAGGCGAAGGGGAAAAAACCGAGAATCAGCCAATCTTAAAGCCCATACTGAAAAAAATGCACGCTGAAGAAACGAAAGAACATGCACGGTGAAGAAATGAAAGAAAAGACAAGGCCCCAGTTCGCTGAAGCCTTGTCTTATTGTTGATGGGCCGCCGCTTTATCTTGATACATCGCGTTGTCTGCCCGCCGATAGATGTCCTCGACAGATTGATCGCCGATCTCATAAACAGCCCAGCCGACCGATAAGCCGGTCTCTACGGGCCAGTCGGGCCGGTGTTTTTTATATAGCGCCCGCAGCTGCGTGCAGAGATCGCTCAAGTCTTTTCGCCCGGAGGTGTCCAAAATCAAAGCCGCGAACTCATCTCCTCCAGTCCGATACAGCACCGCCTGGGGTTTGAGACACTCCTGCAGGATTGCAGCGGCTTTCTGGATATACAAATCCCCCTGAATATGCCCCAGCTCATCGTTGACCTGTTTTAAATGATCCAGATCCGCCACAAGAATACCCATTTTTTTAAACTGATGAGAAGCGTTGAGATTGCCGATATCCACTTCAAAAGCATTGCGGTTGCGCATTTGCGTCAGCTGATCCGTTATCGCCAGATCTTTATAATGCGGATTGGAAATGCGGCGGAAAACAAAGAAGGCGATCACCGTGGTCAGGCCGCAGGCAAAGATTAAGGTGAGGGGAATAGAGTTTCGCAGCTGATGATAAATTTCAGCCTGTCTCCCGGCGTCAAATTCGACGCCGACCACACCGATGACCGCATCATCCTGATAGACGGGTGAATAGGCGATGAATATTTTTCCCCAGTCCGTCGCCTTGATGGTATTCGGCAGGATCTCCGTGCCGGCCAGCGCTGTCCGCAGATCCTGTTGAATCTCCGGTTCAATCAGATCGCCGGGATAGCGGAAATCCTCGCTTTCCGGCTCCAGACCATCTAATAAATAGATCAGGGTATCGTTTTCCGTAACGGTCGCCGTATATAAATAACGCACTCCCGTCGCGCTGCGGATATCGCGCAGCAGCTGGGCGGTCTGTTGGTAAAGCGGAGAGGTCATATCGCCCCGGTCATGAATTTCCGTGAAGGTGAGCGGATCCAGCGACGTGTTGGCAAAGCTGACGATGGCATGAACCCGCTCTTTTAATTCTGAAATCATTCCGGCATACGTATACGTGTAACATAAAATAAAAACGACGGAAGAAGACAAAAAAACAACAGCTGCCGTAAGCAGGGAAACCTGAAGATCGACGCGTCTTTTCCATCGCTGCATAAACTCACCTTCAATATGTAAGTTTATTATAACAGAGAACTGAAGACAGGTTGTTAATAATTTTAACAAGATGAGAAAAGAAGGGGAAACTTCGGCTGGTTTTCAGATTTTTCCTGAATGTTTGCGGTTTAACGCGGTCTGCGCCCATTGGCGGCGGACTCGGGAATCGGGAATGTGCAGTTTTTCCCGGTATTTGACGACTGTTCGCCGGCTGATCGGGCAGCCCAGCGTTTTCAGCCGGTCGCTCAGCTGTTGATCGCTCAGCGGCGTGTCAGGCGTTTCTTCGTCGATTAAGTGTTTCAGCTGCCGCAGCACCTGATCCTGGCTTAATTCGTCCTGAATCTTGGCGGAGAAAAAGATGGAGAACGGGTAAAGCTGACCGTTAAATTCCAGACCTTTGCCAGCCAGCGAGCGGGAAACCGTTGAAGGATGCAGCCCCAGCTGACTGGCGATCTGATGGCGGGTCAGGGGCATTAAAGGCCGTCCCTCCATAAAGAATCCTTTCTGGTTCAGACAGATTGCTTCAGTGATCGCCGCCAATGTCTGGTTGCGTTTTTGGATTGCCAGAAGCAGGTTTTTGGCAGCTGTCGTTTTTTGTTTCAAATATTCCTGAACCGATGGATCGTCGATCGGCAGCGGATTGAAAATCAGCTCGCTGAAGCTGTGAGTCAAAGTGATTTTAAACTGTCCGTCTTCGATTTCCACCGCCACCTCGCAAGCCAGCGGAGCGGCCGCGGCGCCCTGACTGCGGCCGGGTTTGGGATCACAGCTGCGGATTGCGGCAATCGCTTCGTTTAGCTGATCCGCCGTGCAATGCAGCGTCTTGCATAAGGCCGCCGTACTGCCCCGTGCCAGTGCTTCCAACTGCCCGGTCAGCCGCCGGGCCAGTTCATTTTCCGGATGCAATTCCATAAGCTGAAGCAGCAGGCATTCGCGCAGATCCTGAGCGAACACCCCGGCGGGCTTCAAGGTTTTCAATAAAGACAAAATCCGGTTCAGCCGTGGTTCGCCGATCTTCAACAAACCGCACAGCTCATCTGTCTTTTCGCGCAGATAACCGTCCTCGTCCAGCAAGCCGATCAACGTTTCGGCGATAACCTGATCCGCCGGTTCCAACAAAACTGCCGCCTGCTGCCGCAGCTGTTGTTTCAGGGAAACCTCGGCCGCGACAAACTGCCCGGCTTTCTCATAAAGATCGCCGCTCTTGACTGGCCGTTGATCACTCCATTCCAGCAGCGGATTGCTCAGCATCTGCTCGTCCAGGTAGGCCGCCAGCGCGTCGGAGCTCATGTGCAGGATGTTCAAAGATTCCAGCATCGCCGGTTTCAGCCGGTGCTGAGGCTGGATCTTCGGCGTTAAGGCAAACGTACTTTTCACGCGGTCTCCCTCCTTTTTTCTTATTGTAGCACAACCGGGACTTGGTGACAGCGCTCTCAAAATTAATTCGCGTTTGATTGACAAAGTCGAATTCCGAACCTATTCTTAAATTGTAATCTTTTTTCAACGAATTATTCCAAGGGGAGAACAGAAGGAGGGGTAATCATGGAAAGTCCGGCGAAGAAAAAAATTCTGGACGCGCTGGCGGAAGCAATCCGCTGTTTCGCCTGGAACGATCTGTCCGGCTTAAGCGCTCAGGGGCTGGCGGAGCGTTTCAGCGTGAGCCGCAATCTTGTTTCGCAATATCTTAACGAAGCCCATGGCGAGGGGACGGTTATTAAAATCAACACGCGTCCGGTCTACTTTTTAAGCAAAGCCGCGCTGTGCGAGCGGACGAAGGCGGAAGATCTGGAACCGGCCTACGATTCGGTGGAGGAGCTTATGCGGGATGTAACGACGCGGAAGGAAAAGATCGTGTCTTTCCGCAAGCTGGTCGGGCATCAGGAAAGTCTGAAGCAATGCGTCGAGCAATGCAAGGCGGCGATCACCTATCCCGGCATCGGCCTGCCGATTCTCCTGCAGGGACAGACCGGCACGGGCAAAAGCTATATCGCGCAGCTGACCTACGAATACAGCGTGGAAAAAGGAATTCTGGACAAGAAGGGCAGCTTCGTCACCGTCAACTGCGCCGAATACGCCAACAATCCGGAGTTGTTTCTGACGAATTTGTTCGGCTATAAGAAAGGCTCTTACACCGGAGCGGAAAAGGATAAGGCAGGGTTACTGGCACTGGCCGACGGGGGCGTGCTGTTTCTCGATGAGATTCATGCCTTGAAACCGGAATGTCAGGAGAAGATCTTTCTGTTTATGGACAAAGGCATCTATCACATGGTCGGCGATAACGAAACGTGGTATTCCGCAAAGGTGCGGCTGATCTTCGCGACGACGGAGGACCCGCAGAAGGTGCTGCTGAAAACACTGCTGCGGCGGATTCCGATTCTCGTTCAGGTGCCTTCGCTCGTCGACCGCTCCCTGCAGGAAAAGCGCGAGCTGGTGCATGAGATCGTGACTCAGGAAAGCGGGAAGATCGCCCGGCAGGTCGTGTTCAGTGAACTGGCCTACCAGACACTGGTCAATCATGCCTATCCCGGCAACGTCGGAGAATTGGTCAATACGATCCGCGCCAGCGTCGCCAAAGCTTATCTGCGCGATCCGGCTGCCGATCCGGTCGAACTGCATCTGTACGATCTGCCCAGCTTCCTGCTTCAAAGCGGAACCGCCAACGGCGAGCTGATGGAATATGACGATGGCAAGATGATCGACACCCGCCAGATGATGAAGCAGAAGTATTTTGAAACAATGCTTTATACCTTCAATAAGGGGCTGATCGAACAATACCGGAACAATCTGCCGATGCCGGAGTTTATTGAAAAAGCCTATATCCTGCTGGAAGGCTACACGGATTATTTATTCTTCAACAATCCTGCAGGCAAAACGCCCAAGGACGATCTGACGGCCAGTCTGGTTGAGAATATCTATCAGATCACGGCGCAGAAATACAATCTGGAAAAGCTGAGCAATTCCGAGGTCGTGACGATGTCGCGCTTCATTCTCGATTTTGCCAGCCACAATGTTTCCTGCCTGCCGCTGGACAAGAAATACCACAGGGAAATACAGGATTGCATCGAGGCGATTCAGCGCCTGTTTCCGATCAATGCCACGGCGATCCACAACGTCGCCCGGCTGATTCAGGACAGTCTGAACATCAAGCTGGAGGGGATCGGATATCTTGATCTGTTGATCTACATGATGTATTTTAACCGCGAGATGGAAACCTCGCAGATTCCGGTGCTGATCATCGCGCACGGTTTCAACATTGCCAGCAGTATCGCCGAGGTCGCCAACCAGCTGCTTCGCCGCAAGATCTTCGACGCCATCGACATGCCGATCGAATGCGGCGTGGACGTGATCATCCGCAAGGTGTCCGACTATCTGAAACACCTAGGGTGCAAGGAAGTGCTGTTGATGGTGGATATGGGATCGCTGGAGGAAATTTACAAGTACACGGAAAATTTAAAGAATGTCGATATCGGCATCATTAACAACGTCACGACCAAGCTGGCGCTGGATATCGGATGTATGATCATGGAGGGGGAAGGGATTGAAACGATTCTGGAGGAAGCGGCCAACCGCAACCAGCACCGTTACCTGATCGTCCGCAACCGCCAGAAGGTCAACGCGATCCTGTCGATCTGCCAGAGCGGCTTCGGCACGGCAGAGAAGATTAAGAAGCTGCTGGAAAAGAGTCTGCCGGCAGGGCAGAACATCCCGGTGCTTTCCTACGAATACGACAGTATCGAGACGATGGGTTCCCAGGCTCCGGTGTTTGACAAATACAACATTCTGTTCGTCGTCGGTACGATGGATCCGAAGATCAAGGGTGTGGAATTCATCTCGCTGGAGGAGCTGATCGAACAGAAGAACATCGAGAAGATCTCCGAGCTGCTTAACGAATTCATGAGCCCGGACGAGATCCAGCAGTTTAACGACAACCTGCTGCGCAACTTCCCGATGGAAAATCTGTTGAACTATCTGACCATTCTCAACCCGGAAATCATTCTCGGCAACGTCGAGACGATTATCCGGTCGATTGAGGCGCAGCTGGGTCTGCGGATTACGAGCAACGTCAAGGTCGGTCTGTACCTGCATATCAGCTGTCTGATCGAACGGCTGATCATCAACAAGACCGTCGCCCCATACGACAAATTGGACGAGCTGCAGCGGGAGCATCAGGACTTCATCGACGTCATCCGCAAGAGCTTCGCCGAGGTGGAACGGATTTACAATGTGTCGATTCCGCTGTCGGAAATTGGCTATTTGTATGAATACATTGCGCTGGGCAGTGTCGAGAAAGAGGAAAATAGTGTCGAAGATGAAACGGGTTACTTTGAATAAAAGCATGAATCACACTGTACAAAAGCTGAAATTTCAGAAAGAATTCCGGAATTTCAGCTTTTTTTCTTCCAAAAAATAGAAATTACGCAAAAAAACTCGAATTGGCATACTAATTGCTTATATTTGAGCGTAAGTAGAGAAGGGAGGACAGCCCGTGAGAAAGATAATTCTGGCTTCTCATGGATCCATGGCCGAAGGGGTGCTCAGCGCCGCCAAAATGATCATGGGCGATTGCGAAGAAATTCAGGCTCTGGGATTGGATCGTTACGAATCCCCGGCCGAGATCGCCCGCCGGATCGAACGGCAGGTCGCAGCCGAGCCGGATTGCGACTTCATGATCTTCTGCGATATTCATGGCGGCAGCGTGCATAATCAGCTGACGGAACTGTGCCGGTATCCGAATGTGTATCTGGTCGGCGGCGTGACGTTGTCGATGATTCTGGAATGCCATCTGAACGTTCAGGACATTCCGACGATGGAACTGTTGGAAAACGCCGTGCAGTCGGCAAAGGACACGATCACCGTGTTGTCGCACAAGCAGGCGGTGGAACAAATTGAAAAGGGAATGGAGGATGATGTTTTATGGTAGAGCTGTGCAGAGTGGATGACCGGATGCTTCATGGACAGGTCGCGGTGACCTGGGTGAATCAGGTCGCGCCGGACGCGATTCTTATCGCCAACGACGAGGCGGCGACCAACGAGATGAGCAAGCTGGCGTTCAAGATGGCCAAACCGGCCGGCGTGAAGCTCGCGATCAAAACGGTGAAGGACGCAGCGGTGCTGCTGAATGATCCGCGCACAAAGAAAACCCGGATTTTCCTGATTGTCAGAACGGTTCAGGACGCCTTGGAACTGGCGAAAGCGACAGGCAATCAGATTACCACCGTCAACATCGGAGGAGTCAAGAAAAAGGAGGGAAGCAGACAGGTAGCAGCGAACGTTCACATGGACGATGCGGACATCGACGCCTTACGGGAATTGAATTCTCTGGTGGACAAAGTTGAAATTCAGATGGTTCCAAGCGAATCAAAGACCGACGTAAAAAAGATTATTTGAGGAGGAAAAACTTATGATGCAAGCAGTTTTGGTAGGATTGACTGTCTTCGCGCTGGAGTTCATTGAAACCTGGTGCTCCTACCCAATGACAACACGCCCATTGATCGTGGGCACAGCGATCGGAATTGTTTTAGGGGATGTCGCGACCGGCGTAACCGTCGGAGCCAGTTTGGAACTGGTCTTCATGGGCGTCATGGCGATCGGCGGCACAGTTCCGCCGGATGCCTGTTCAGGCACCGCCGTTGGCACAGCCTACGCGATTATTTTAGGTCAGGGCGTGGAAACCGCCTTTACTCTGGCGATTCCAGCTTCAATTTTGTGTCAGACTTTGTTCGTACCGTTAGTCGCACTGCGTTCCCTGTGGTCGCCGATGATCGACAAAATGGTAGCCAAGGGCGATTATAAAGGTTTACAGCGTATGATGCCGGTCGTTTCCGCAACGATGTATGTTTTTAAAGCCTTGATCTGCGGCGGTGCGGTGGCGCTCGGTTCCGTTGCGGTCCAGCAGTTTATCGACGTTCTGCCAGCTGTCTTCTTAGATGGTATGGGCGTTGCGGCAGGTATGCTGGCAGCGGTCGGATTCGCGTTGTTGTTAAAGATGATGTGGACCAAAAAGCTGGCGGTTTACTTCTTCGTCGGATTCATTCTCTCGTCGTATCTGGGTCTGCCGCTGATGGCGATCGCGATTCTGGGCATCCTGTACGTCATCGTGCTGTATGTCGAAAGCAGTCACAAACCAACGCAATCATCCGCTGAAGAAGAGGAGGAACTGTTCAATGATTAAGGAAAAATTCAATTTAACTGAAGAAGAAAATAAGATGTGTTTCCAGATCGCGATGCGATCCCATACCATGAGCGCTCCGTATTGCTGGGAAAAAATGCAGGCGCTGGCGTTCTTATACACGATGATCCCGGTTATCAACAAATATTATCCGGAAAAAGAAGACCGGATTGAAGGCTATAAGCGGCATTGGGAACTGTTCAACACGACCCCAAGCGTTTCCGGTTTTATCACCGGTCTGGTCGCTTCGATGGAAAAGCAGGGCGCGGAAGATCCAAACTTTGATAAATCCTCGATCTCCGCGGTGAAGTCTTCCCTGATGGGTCCGTTCGCGGGCATCGGCGATTCGATTTTCCAGAGTACCTGGCGTGTCATCTCGATGGGCGTCGGCTTGAGCTTGGCGGCCGGCGGCAACATTCTTGGACCGATTGTCTTCTTATTAATGTATAACATCCCATCCGCATTCGTCCGTTTCTTAGGTCCGTATGTCGGTTACAGCTTAGGCGCGAAGTTTATGAGCAGCGCCGCGGAAAACGGCATCATGAGCTTTATCACCAAGGCGGCCAGCACGGTCGGCCTGATGACCGTCGGCGCGATGACGGCGACGATGGTTTCCTGCAAAATCGGTTTCGTATTCACGATGGGCGGCGCGGAACAGTCGATCCAGGCAATGCTGGACACGATTTTCCCGAATCTGCTTCCGCTGTTGCTGACGCTGTTCTGCTTCAAACTGCTGAATAAGAAAGTCAACGCAACGCTGCTGATCTTCGGTTTGATGATCTTCGCAATTCTGGGTACCTGGATTGGTATTTTCTAAGCGAAGTCTGTAAAACAACCGGATTTCAAGCTACAATGAAAGAAAGAAGAATAACGATCAGGCAGGGAGTCCTCTGCCTGATCGGATTCTATTCCATTTGAAGGAGGAAAAGAAATGGTGACATTACTGGATTGCATCTATCGTGTACCGTCGGTGATTGAAGGGATCGTCGCACGCCGGGAAGAAACATTTGCGCCGCTGTTGGACGCAGTAAAGGATCGGCTGGGCGAGCTGAACGAAATCATGTTTATCGGTTCCGGCACAAGCAACACCTGTTCGCTGACATCGTACCGTTTTGTTGAAAAAGCAAGCAAGCTGTCAACGTGCACGATGATTCCCAACGAATTCCTGGCAAAAACGGTTTATAACCCGAAGGCGTTGTATGTCTTCGTTTCCCAGTCCGGCACCTCGACGCTGACGCAGCAGGCATTGAAAAAAGTCAAAGCGCTGGGCTGTCTGACGGCAGCGATTACGGAAGCGCCGACGACCCCGCTGGCAAAAGAAGCGGACGTGCATATCGACATGGGCTGCGGCTACGAAGAATACGGTATGCGCACGATTGGTTACTGCGCGAGTATCCTGACGGAAATGCTGATGGGCGTGGCTCTGGGACAGGCGCGCGGCGTTGTCAGCGAGACGGAAGCGGCGGCCTATATGGAAGACGCGCTGGCAGTGACGAAAGACCACAAGGAAATCTGCGACCGGACACTGGCCTGGTTTGATCACAACAAGGAAGCGTTGATGGACGTCGATGCCTTTGTTCTGTATGGCCCGGGCAGTCTGTACGGCGTTGCGATGGAAGGCGCGCTGAAAATTCTCGAGATCGCCAAGCGCTTCATGTGCGTCGGTTATGAAATGGACGACGGTTTGCACGGACCGACGATGGGCTTCACGAAACGGCATGCGGTCATTGTGCTCAATGACGGCGGCAAGGATAACCATCTCGCGATGGGCATTGCGAAATACATGAAAAACGATGTCGGCCATGCGTATGTGATCGGCGCTAATCCGATCGACGCGGACGATTTGGGCTTCACGCCGGCCTCGAAGGACTTCGCGTGCCTGGAATATGCGCCGGTCGTGGAAATCCTCGCTTACCGGCTGGCGGTGGATTACGGCATTGAATTGAAGGACATTAAAACGCAGGATCCGCTCCCGGAGATGAAATACTTCAATACGCACGATGAATAAGCAGAGGAAGAAGCACGGGAACGTGCTTTTTCTCAACCCTCAACGCTTTGCTTTACTGAAAGCGATCTTGTTGATCGCGGTGCCGGTAGCGCTGCAGACGATCATTTCCGTCGGCATCAACATGGTCGACACGCTGATGGTCGGCGCGCTGGGCGAAACGCAGCTGACCGCGGTGTCGCAGGCCAGCCAGCTGTTCTTCATCTTCCAGCTGACGTTGTTCGGAACGACCGGCGGCGCTAACGTGCTGATCGCGCAGTATTGGGGAAAACAGGATGGCGAAGCGATCCGGTCGGTGATCGGCTATACGTTCCGCGTAATGCTGAGCACGGCGGCGGTGCTGGTTGCGATCGCGGCGTTGTTTCCACGCGAGGTCATGACGCTGTTGTCGAACAATCCCGAAGTGATCGCAGTCGGTACACAGTATTTGCGGATCGTCAGCGTGTCCTATCTGTTTTTCGGGATCACGACAGTTCTGGGCAATACGCTGCGGGCTGTCGGCGACGTGAATGTGGCGATGGGTGCGTCGCTGGCGTCGATCGGGGCCAGTGTGATCTTCAACTGGCTTTTCGTATTCGGCAATCTGGGCGTTCCGGCCTGCGGGGTTGTGGGGAGTGCGTTGGCGAACATTCTGGCGCGGATGCTGGAATGCGCCATTCTAATCGTTTATTCGCTTGGGTTTGAGAAAAAGATTCGTTTCCGGTTCAGCTGTATTCTCCATCCACAGAAGATTCTGTGGCCTTCGTTTGTCAAAAACTGCACGCCGGTGGTCGCGAATGAATTGACGTGGGTGCTGGGCAGCTCGGTGCTGACGATGATCTCCGGCCACATGGCTTTCGCGTTTGCGACGGCGTATGCGATCTTCAACGTCGTTGCGCAGATTTCCTGCGCGCTCTCGCAGGGGATTTCCGCAGCCGCCTCGGTCGTCGTCGGCAACTTGATCGGCGAAGGGAAACAGGCCGAGCTGGATCAGCCGATTCGGCTTTTGCAGCGGGTCGGAGCGGCGAGTGGGACGCTGGCCTGTCTGTTTATTCTGGCGATCATTCCGCTGATGCCGAAATTTTACAACATTACGCCGGAAACGTTCGGCGTGCTCGTTCAAATTATGACCGTGGGCGCGTTGATCGAAATCTTCCGCTGTATGGGGTTTGTCAATAATGTCGGGATTCTGCGCGGCGGCGGGGATGCCCGGTTCGTCTTTTTCAACGATGTATTTTATTTATGGGTGTTTTGTATTCCAGTCGGCTGGTGGTGTTCGCAGCAGGCGGGAATTCCGGTGTTCATGACCTTCTTTATCCTGCGGTGCGACGATGTGATCAAGGCGTTTGCCGGGGACTGGCGGATTCATCATTGTCAGTGGATTCATCAGGTGACTCTTCAAGAGCGGACGTCATGATCACGATCAGGAATGAAACGTTTGATCTGAGGAAATCATCAGTTATCTCCGCAGCGGCCGCTGAAAGCGTGGGGAGAATGGTTACTGATTAACGGAAATAAAAAGAGCGTCTTAGTAGAAAACTCGTTCGAGTGTTGCCAAGACGCTTTCTTTTTCAGGAGAAAACGACAGGGATAAGATGTTGGAAATAAGCAAAATGCGAGTCTTGCATTGAATAAATGAGTGATAATCGAAAGCCAGACGCCTGATGACCTTAATCAGGTGATTTGTGTCTTTAATCATGCCATGGAAGACGAGGATGTCAAGGTGTTGATCAGCGTATCTTTTGATTTTGCTAACGTGGTGGAGGAAAAAGAAAATCATGATGAAGTCACAACATGGGTAATCAATTCATAAGATTAAGAGGAATGCGAGGGATTAAAGCATGACTGAGAAATCTTCTTTTTCCGATTCCGCTGAAAAGCTGGCGCTGAACGTCAGCCTGACCAGCCTGATTCTGAATTTACTGCTTTCCATATTCAAGTTGTCTGCCGGAATTGCCGGACATTCGCAGGCGATGATTTCCGATGCCGTTCATTCTGCATCCGATTGCGCAAGCACTGTCGTCGTGATGATCGGCGTGCATTGCGGACATCGCCAGGCAGATGCCAATCATCCGTTTGGCCATGAACGCCTGGAAAGCGCTGCGTCCCTGATCCTGGCCGTCATGTTGGGAATTACGGGGGTCGGCGTTGGGATCAGCGCAATCAGGACACTTTGCCATCCGGCTGATTTACAAGTTCCGGGCCGGGCAGCACTGATGATGGCGGTGGTCTCGATTCTGGTCAAGGAAGGCCAATACTGGTGGACACGCTGGGCTGCGCTCACGGTGGATTCCGATGCTCTGATGGCAGACGCGTGGCATCATCGCTCCGATGCCTTGTCGTCGCTGGGGGCGCTGCTCGGCATCGGCGGTGCGCGGAAGGGCTGGCTGTGGATGGATCCCGCCGTGGGGCTGATCATTTGCGCCCTGATTCTGGCAGTGGCTGTAAAACTGTTCTGGCAGTCGCTGAATAAGATGATTGACCAGTCCTGTGATACGCAAGCGCTGCACGCAATCGCCGAGGTGATCGTCAGGCAGCCCGGCGTGATGACGATTGATACGCTTCGCACCCGGATTTTTGGAAATCGGATTTATGTCGAACTGGAGATCGGCGTCGACGCCCACCTGCCGTTAGTCAAAGCTCACGCGATCGCTGAAAATGTGCATCAGGCGGTAGAGGAAACATTCCCGCGAGTGAAGCACTGCGCTATTCATGTCAATCCGGTCCGGAAAGAATAGAAAATCTGTGTCTTTCAATCTGTTTCTTTCAATTTGCTCAATTCTAAACGGAACTCCGGCCGCTGCCCGAATCAGGCTTCCGGTCAGGGTCTGATTTTCTCCGCTGATCGCCGACGGCTTGTTTTTGCCGGTCAGCTGTGTTTTAATTACAGTCAGATCAAACAAAACGATCAGAAATTTGAAGGGGGATACTTAATGAAACGATGGACATGTTTGTTGGCGCTGTTGCTTGCGACGTCCGGCTGCACGGCGCAGCCGACGCCGACGCCGAGCAGTGAGCCGACGATGGAAACCGCAGGCTTGACGCAAACCGCCGATCAGCTGGCGGAGATGTTAGTCAGTCAGCTGGGCGCCACAAGCGTTCAATATGCGCTGATGGATGGGGATACGATCCTCGTCTCGGGTCAGCGGGGCGTGTTTGCCAAGGGCTCCGATCAGGCGTTAAGCGCGGACGATCAATATGCGATCGGTTCCGTGTCGAAGATGTTTACGGCCGCAGCCGTCATGAAGCTGCAGGAAGAGGGCAAGCTGAAACTTGATCAGCCGGTCGCGGAGCTGCTTCCGGAATTCACGATGGCGGACGAGCGTTATTCTGAGATCACCGTGCGGATGCTGCTGAACCACAGCGCGGGCCTGCCGGGTTCAACCTTTGACGAGGGTTTTGTGTTCGCACCGAGCACGACCGCTCACGATACATTCCTGGAAACCTTGAAAACGATGCGGCTGCAGGCGGATCCGGGCGCATATTCTGTGTATTCCAACGATTGTTATGTGCTGGCGGAGCTGGTTGTGGAAAAGGTCAGCGGTCAGGATTTTACCAGCTATCTCCGCTCGCAGTTTTTAGAACCGTTGGACATGGGCCGGACGCAGACGCCGGTGGAAAACGTCGATTTCAGCGCGATGCCGAAAGTCTATTCCGCAAGTCAGCCGGAACGGGAGATTCCGGCGGATATCGTGTCGGTGATCGGTACCGGCGGCCTCTTCTCCACCGCGGAGGATTTATGTCGCTGGGGTCAGGCGTTCATGCCGGGTTCCCCGGTGCTCAACGCGGATTCTTTAAGCGCGATGAGTGAAAACGAAGCCGCAAAAGGGATCTGGCCAAGCGAGGAAGCCAACAGTCTGGATTATGGCTTAGGCTGGGACAGCGTCGCGTTGGCCCCGTTTGCCCAGGGCGGCATCCAGGCGCTGACCAAGGGCGGCGATACGATGTATTCGCACGCCAATTTCACAGTCATTCCGGAATATGGCCTGACCTGCGTCGTTCTGAGCTCGGGCGGACTGAGCTCGTATAATCAGATGATGGCCGCAACGCTATTGGAACAGGCGCTGCTGGAAAAAGGCGCGATCAGCGAAGCGCTGCCGCGTTATCAGCTGCCGTCGGTGCCGGAAACAATTCCGGCGATTCCGGATGGAGTCAAGGACTATGCCGGATTGTACGCAGATTCCACCTCGCTGTATCGGATCGACTTCACCGACGAGGGTATGCTCAACTTCACGATGGAACAGGTGCCGGATACCCCGACGCCGCTGACGCATGTCGGGGATGGCAAGTTCCTGCTGCCTTCGCCAACGACCAACCAGCTGTTCAGCTTCGAGGAAAACAGCGGACACACCTATCTGAAAGTCGAAGCCGTGACGGAAATTCCGGGTTTGGGCTACACGGCGGCAACGGTGTACTACGCCATGAAGGTGGAAGAAAATCCGTTATCCGATGCCGTAAAATCCGCCTGGCAGCAGCGCAGCGGAAAGCTCTACTTCCTGTTGAGCGAGAGTGCCCAATCACAGATTTATGAAATGATTCTGCCGGTCGCTCCGGCGCCGCTAAGCACATTTGCACAAGGCTATGTCAACGCTCATAAAATCATGGATGAAAACCGAGCCGAAGCTTTCGTTCAGATTCCAGGCAGCGGCAGCCGCGATCAGTTTGATTACCAGTTCTTCACGAAAGACGGCGTCGAATATCTGCAGGCAGGCGGCGATCTGTACGTCAGCGAAGAAGCGGCGGATCTTCTTGAAGATGGTATGACCGTCACGATCGGCGAAGCCAGCAATACCCTATGGCTGTTTATTCCCGCATTGCAGGAAGGCAAGACGCTGACGGTGACCTCCGAATCCGACGGAGTCTTCATGTACAATTCTTCGATGATCTGCCAGTATAACCGCGTCACTGACGGCGATCAGACGCTGACGCTGCCGGAGGGAGGTTATTTGGGACTGGCCGGCGATCCGCAGACAACCTTTACGATCACGATCTCCGATTAGCGTCGTCTGGTTTCAATTTCCCATGGGGAAAAACAGAGAATCTTCTCAGACTGCCGGTGTGAAAACACGCCGGCAGTTTTTCACATTGAAGCAAAGATGGAATCCCGTTCCATCAGAAATTCCAGCTTTCTTCCACATCGACAGGAATAGTGCGCAGAACGCAGGAAACCATGGTAAAATAATCATAATGACAGCCGGATTTCGCAAGGTGCCGGCTGGCTGAGGCCAGACCTCTGGAAAGGAAAACTTATGAGTTATATTAAAAACATGAATCCGGAAACCAGTTTAAAATTAGCCGATCAGGTCGCTGTGCTGCCGGGGCAGATCGTCAGTAAGACGCTGGCCCAGAACGACGCGGTCAGCCTGACGCTGTTTGCGTTTGATCAGGGCGAGGAAATCAGTACGCATGAATCCGAAGGCGACGCGCTGGTCCTGGTGCTGGAAGGCATCGGCCGCTTTACGATCGCAGGTCATGTCCATTTCTGCAAGGCTGGAGAAACGATCATCATGCCGGCGGGCAAGCCGCATGCCGTCTATGCCGAGATGGCGTTTAAAATGCTGCTGACAGTGGTTTTTCCATAATTTCCTGAGCCGCAGACATCGCTGCATTTTGGCAAAGCGGCCGGAGGCGGGAATCAGCGCGCCACGTTCGTTAGGCAAAAGTCCGGCAAGGGCTCATTAAGAAAGGTCAGGGAAAAAGGATGAATAATTTTATTTATGATATTCCGACAAAAGTCTATTTCGGACAAGGTCAGATCGTTCATCTGCCAGAACTGATTCAGACCTGCGGTACGCGGGTGCTGTTGGTTTATGGCGGGGGCAGCGTGAAAAAAACGGGATTGTACGATACGATTACAAACTTGTTGAAAGAAAATGGGATCGCGTGGCAGGAACTGTCCGGCGTGCAGGCCAATCCGAAAATCGGATCGGTGCGCGAAGGCGTCCGGTTGGTCCGCGAACATCAGCTGGATTGCGTGCTGGCGGTCGGCGGGGGCAGCACATTGGATTGTTCGAAAGCCATCTGTGCCGGCGCAGCATACGAGGGAGATCCCTGGGAGCTGGTGCTCGACCGCACGAAGGTGAAGGAATGCCTGCCGTTGATCACCGTGCTGACGATGGCGGCGACCGGTTCGGAAATGGACAACATTGCGGTGATTTCCAATCCGGAAACCCACGACAAGCGCGGTTTCAGCAGCTATGGCATGTATCCGCGCTTCAGTATTCTCGATCCGACCTATACCTATACCGTTCCCCAGGGTCAGACCGCGGCGGGGACGGCGGACATCATGTCGCACATTATGGAATCTTATTTTGATCAGGTCCGCGATGCTTCCGTGCAGGACGGCTTGTCGGAAGCCTTGTTAAAAACCTGTATTCAGTCGGGGCCGGCGGCGCTGGCCCGGCCGGACGATTACGCCGCCCGCGCCAATCTGATGTGGGCGGCCTCGCTGGCGATCAACGGTCTGAATTCGCTGGGGAAAAACAGAGCCTGGACATGTCATCCGCTTGAGCATGTATTGAGCGCCTATTATGACATCACCCACGGCGTTGGTCTGGCAATCATAACGCCGCGCTGGATGAAGCATGTGCTTAACGAACAGACCGTCGACGTCTTCGCCCGGTTTGCGCTGAATGTTTGGGGCGTCGATCCGCAGCTGGACTGCTGGACAGCGGCTCAGCAGGGGATAGATAGATTGTCGGCGTTCTTTGCTTCCATGGGGCTGCCGATGACGCTGCGCGAGGTCGGCATTGACGAAAGCCGGCTGGAAGAAATGGCGGATCAGGCGGCGAAAAATGATTTCAGCCGCGCCTTTGTGCCGTTAACCCGCGAGGATATTCTGGAAATCTATCGTGCCTGTCTGTAAGCTGTTCAAATTTTATGATATAGTTAACAAAGTAAAGTCGAGGGAAAGTCATGAATAAAATCATTCAGTTTGTCCTGATTCTCGCCGTCGGTCTGATCCTGTACTTCCTGTTGAACCGGATGATGCAGAAGCTGATGGTCGAGCTGTCGGAAATTTTGTATAAGGAGGTCAATCCGGAGAAATATCTCGAGGTCCTCAACAGTTGGAAAGGGAAGATGTTCTTTTCGAAAAAAAACCGTTCGCTGATGGCGATCGACGCACTGTTGATGCAGAATGAAACGGCGAAGATCGAGGAGATTTTCGAACAGCTGGACGCCGTTAAAATGAATCCGGCCAACAAGCTGGGGTTAGCGCAGAAGGAAGTGTCCTTTTATATTGATACCCGGCAGTTCGATAAAGCCCTGAAGGCGTATGACACCTTGAAGGCCATCGCCGCGAAATTCAACAATTCGCAGGTGGAAAGTATCCTCAAGGAATGTACCTTTTTAGTTGAAATTTATATTCATCACAACACGGAGATTCTGGACGAGCTGCTGGATCTGGCGTCGAAAATGACCAATCCGTTTTATCAGGGAATTTTCCTGTACCGTGCGGCGAAGCTCTACTATTATAAGAATGATGAAGAAAACTGCCGCAAGATGCTGAAGGAAGCTATGGAAAAATTGAAGGGCACAGCCTGGGAAGTGATGATCAGGCAAATGCTCGAGGAAAATCTGGCGCTGGTAGCCGAACGATAGCTATCAAGAAAACAAAAAAGGAATTCCCGGGACTTATAAGGGAATTCCTTTTATGATTGCAGCCGTATTAAGATTCAGCGCTGTGGGACGATGGTGACGGTCATCAGCGGTCAAAGCGTCTTGAGCATTGTCACATGCGGGCAATATTCGTCCATGTGGGTTTCTCCGGTAGAACGAAACCCCAGCTTTTCATAGAAGCCGGCGGCGCGGCATTGAGCGGAAATTTCCACTTCCCGCACCCCCTGTTCTGACAGATGCTTCAACATGGCGTTCATCACCGCGTTTCCCTGATGTTGGCCGCGGTAGTTCAGGCTGACGGCAACCCGGCCGATGATCCAGCGGCCGCTTTCGTCGCCCTTGGCAAACGCCCGGCAGGTGGCGACCGGCTGTTCTCCATCGCAGATCACGCAATGCAGACAGGTTTCGTCAGTTTCGTCAAATTCATTATGAAACCCTTGTTCTTCGACAAACACCGCCTGACGAATCGCGGCGGCCTGTTCGAAACCAGATTGTTTTCCGGTGAAAAAATGTAGTTCCATGAAAATTCCTCCTTGGCTGGTTTTATCGTAGCTTGATTTAAGACACTTGTCAACCGGCGCCCTCGCTCTTTCTAAAGCGCTAAGATCATGGTATAATGTTCACCATGAGGTGAGAATTCATGGAAATCGCGATTGTCATAGTCAATCTGATTTTACTCTTTTATTTTACCCGGATGGCGATGCATTCCCGACAGGTTCAAGTGCCGGGCAAGCTGGGGCCGACCTGGATCATTACGGCATTTTTCGTCGTTATCGGCATAATCCGGCTGTTTCAAAACCATTCGTTATTCTCGATCGTTCAGACGGTGCTGATCGTCTTGCTGGGGGTTCTTTACAGCCAGATGCGCAGCGGTTTCAGCGATCAGGGAATCGTACTGCTGGGAAATCTTTATACCTGGGATCGGATTACGCAGGCCGACGTCACGGAGGCAGAGGAAACCAGGGAGATCAAGGTGGAGTTTACGGTGAAGAAGGTCAGCCGCTTCGTTTACTTTTCAACGGCGCAGCGGGATGCGGTGGAAGCGATGCTGACGCGTTATGAACAGGAACAGGCTGAACTGAACCTGAAGGCGAAAGCTAAAAACTGAAGATACACGCAAGCGGAAGAGAACTAGAAAAGACCTGGATCCAGCGACGTTGAATGAAGCGTCGGGATATCCAGGTCTTTTTTAATCGTGCTGTTTCCAGCTCATCCGGAATGCCGTTTCGGTTACTGTCCTTGATAGGTTTCAATTTCCTCAAGCTGAATCTTGTCATATTCATCGCACAGGGCTTCAATACTTTCCCCTTGTCCCAGCTTAACGCACAATTCCTTAATTGTATTCCAGGTGTTGAAATGCAGCGAGAAATCCTGATTGGGAATTTGTTCGGCTTCTGCCAGACTGGCAACCAGCGGCGCGGCCTGCGGCAAAGTCGAAGCTTCGTTGCCGCGGGCTGGTGAGGTTTTGCCCAGCATCTTCGCGAATTCATTGAGCGTTTCAACAGTACCCAGCGTTTCAACTGTGATCAGCGCTTCTTTTAAATGTTTTGAATTGGGATTGACAGCCAGCCGCTGATCCGCGCCGACAACGCAGATTGAGCCTTCTTCCAGAACCGGCAATGCGGTCATGACGACTTCGAAATGGTAATCGCTGGAGAAAGTGGCGGCCCGGCAAAAGGCGCTGATGAACGCGCATTGACCATCGCGGAACCGGCCGGCTTCTTCCTCGCTGTTGGGCTGTGTGTTCAGTGCCTGCTCAATGTCCAGATAACCTTGATCAATCATCATTTTTAAGAATGTGAATCCGTCGCGCAGATAATGGCTGATCGGCAATGTTCCTTCAGCCAGCTGCGCCAGTTTCTGTGTTTTGTCCGCGTCTCTGTACAACGGCGCCAGCCCGGTGCACATCGCCAGAATGCTGAGGCCGTAATCCATGTTTGCGCCATAAGGGACGATGCCGTTTTGTTTCAGTGTTTCGCAGACAGTCAGAAATTCAGATAGTGTCTGCGGAACTTCCAGATCGTACTGATGAAGCAGATCGACATTCCATAACAAGCCGAACGCCGTATAAGACAGCGGCAGTGAGAATACCTTGTTGTCATAGGTGCTTTGCTGCAGCGCATCGGCGGACAGATTGTGGATGAAATCCATATCGGAAAGATCATAGAGATAACCTTTACGGTCAAATTCCAGCACGTCTTCGGCGGGAATGATAAACAGATCGTCCGCTTCGCCGCTTTCCAGTCTTTTTAACAGTAGCTCGCGGTAAGAGAGTCCTTCGTCTGCGTAAAAGGAGGCGCTGTCGCTGTAAAGAATAAATGTTTTTTCCTGCTTGCGGTTGATCACTTCATTGAAGCATTGCTGAATCAGGTTGGCAACGACCTCTCCCTGAGCGAACAGGGTGAGCACGATTTCTTCATTTTTATCGTCGATGTAAACTTCCGGGTCTTTCGGTTTGGTGGTACAGCCGGCGATCAGGCAGAGGGCCGTCAGCGCGGCCGCCGCTTTGCGTAATTTAGTTTTGATGGTCATGGTTGTTCTCCTCGTTTCTTGATGTCGCAGGTCTTTGTTCAAAGGGCTGGTAGCGGCGGAGCGTTTCAAAAAGTAATGGATACTGAATCGGCTTGGCAATGTGTCCATTCATGCCGGCAGCCATGCATTTCTGGACGTCTTCGTCAAAAGCGTCGGCCGTCATCGCGATGATCGGCAGTCCGGCCTTCGCCGCATCCGGCAGCGAACGGATGGCCGCGGTAGCCTGATAGCCATTCATTTCCGGCATGTGGATATCCATCAGGATGAGATCGAAAGCGTCTTCCGGCTGTTGGCGGACAAGATCGAGCGCCTGTTGTCCATTATGCGCGCAGATCACCTGAATTCCGCAGCCGTTTAACAGTTCGATGACAATTTCGCGGTTCAGCTCGTTATCTTCCGCTAAGAGAACACGCATCCCGCTGAAATCCTCAGCCGGCCAGCTGAGGGCGGTATCGCTGAGCGCCGGCGTTCCCTCTTTGACCTGAATGAGAGCGTCGGAGAGTTTTTCAATCAATTCGCTCCGGAAAATCGGCTTCGTTAAAAATCCGTTAATGCCGGCATCCAGCGCTTCCTGTTCGACGTCTTCCCAGTTGTAAGCGGAAAGCAGAATGATCGGAATCTCTGAAGGAATCCGGGCGCGGATTTGACGCGCAGCCTCAATCCCGTTAAGACCTTCCATTCTCCAATCCATGATGATTCCCAGATAATCATGGCCTTCCTGATGTGCCAGCAGCGCGGCGTCAATTCCCTGCTGGCCGGTGTAGGCGCAGCGGACCTGGACATTTTCACGTTCCAGCATCATCCGCAGACCTTCGCAGGTGTCGGGATCATCGTCCACTACCAGCACGGAACAGCCGGCCAGCGGAACTTTTTTTGTCTGCGTTGTCTGTGTGGTCGTAAACGGCAGCGTTACCGTGAATTTGGAACCTACGCCAACCTGGCTTTCCACCTGAATGGTTCCCGCCATCATGTCGACGATGTTCTTGGTGATCGCCATGCCTAAACCGGTGCCGGTGATCTGACTGATGCGGCTGTCCTGCGCCCGCTCAAACGGGGTGAAGATCCGATTGAGGAATTCCGGCGTCATGCCGATCCCGGTGTCTTCTACGGTGAAAATCACGTTGATTTTATCGTCAACGCCGGCTTCTTCATGGATCCCGATGGTGATATCTTGCTGCGGCGGAGTGTATTTGACGGCGTTGGACAACAGGTTCAATAAGATTTTCTGCAGGTGCAGCGTATCGCCGATCACCGTGTCATAATCCAGCGCGCTTGAGCGGATATGCAGCGTCTGGCGTTTCTTCGTCAGGTCCGGCTTGACCAGAACCAGCACGTCGGAGATCAGCCGGGACAGATTGACGGGTTCTTTTTTTAAACTGATCTTGCCGCTTTCAATCCGCGACATGTCGAGGACTTCGTTGATCAGATCGAGCAGATGCTGCGAAGCGAGACTGATTTTATCCAGACAATGCGCGACTTTTTCCGGTTCGTCCAGGTGCGACTGAGCGATGGTCGTCATGCCGATAATTCCGTTCATCGGCGTACGGATATCGTGCGACATCGAGGAGAAAAAGACAGTTCGGGCCTGATTGCTTTCCTGCGACTGCTGCAGGGCGTCGGCCAGATCCTGACGCATGTGATGCTCAGCCGTCGTTTCGTGCAGGACGGCGAGATATTGATCGCTGTGAACGGGAATGAAATAAATCTCAATCCAGCGCTGAAGCTTGTTTTCAGTACCGGTCTGATATTCATAACGCAGCCGCTGGGTCAGCTCGCCGTTGAGAAACGCATGACCGGCCGGATCCTGCGGCGGCATCCCGCAGCTCAGAAACAAACGTTCCGGATGGTCAACGGCTTCTTTTGTTTCAATGTTGAATAAAAAGCGGACATTCTCCGAAAGCATTTCCACTTTCCGCCTGGACGGCGTATATAAGAGAAAGGCAAAGTCGACATTTTCAGAAATGATCTGGAACAGTTGTTCGCGGCGTTTGCGCTCCTGTTCGCGGCTGCTGGAGGCCTGGCGGCTCAGTAAGAGCAGCGTGATTAAAACCAGCGCGACTAACAACCCGGCCAGGGCAAAGGAGATCACCTGCAGAACTTCCGCCGACTCCTGCTGCAGGATATTCTGCGGCAGAATCGAAATTAAGTACCAGTGATGACTGGCGTTCAGCGGGATGAAGCAGAGAAAGCTGTTCTGTTGATGGTATTGAATCCGGATCGTTCCCGACCGGTTGTCCGCTATCAGCGTTCTCAGCTTGTCCAGGACGGCCGGTTCGTTGTTTTGCTTGCCAAGAAAAACGTACAGGTTGTCTGTATTGCTTGCGGAGCTGTCGATGATCCACGCTCCGTCCTCACCCTGAACGACGTAGGCGCTGCCGGCCCCGCCGTTGAATGTGAACAACGACGGACTGTGATAATTCGACATTGTTTTATCCGCATACAAGGCGCCCGCAAGTTGGCCGTTGATCCGCAGCGGCGTCTGGAATGTGATCTGCAAACGGCCGCTGGCGCCGAGATAAGCGTCGGAATAACCCGCTTTCCCCTCGCTCAGCGCGGTATCGTCAAAGCTCATTTCCTCAAGCGTCAGCTTTGCGCCGGTCGAATCCCAGCCCACACCTTCGTCATTGACGAAATAAAAACGGAAAAAGGACGTTGCTTCGGTATATTCCGCCAATGCCCGAACGACGTCTTCCGGCTGTTCAAGATCGATCCGGCTGAACAGATTTGCGCAGGTTTCCAGCTGCTGCTGATCGCTTGAAAAATTATTGAGCAGGCTGTCGGAGATCATCCGCGTGGTGTTGAGCAGCGTCGTGTTGGCGCTGACGTTCATTTTAACCTTGATTTCGCGCATCGCCGTGATCATCAGCGTGCCGGTCCCTGCCAGCAGCACGATCATCCCCAGGATGAAAGCGACGGATTGTTTTTTAACTTTCATATGATTTACCTTCATTTTCAATAGCGGGTGTTAAGACGGTGAAAAGGAGCGGGCAAGGCGGTAAAACAATAACGGACAGATCTGACGGTGAGGCGAAGCCCGCAATTCATTGACCTGCGCGCTTTGATGAAAATAACCGCAGGAGGGATGAATCAATAATTAGTTCTATACAAGAATAAAGTATAACATTAAAGTCGCGGAATAAATACTTATGTTGGTATTAAACAAACATATTTGGTTCAGAAAATGACATATCTTATAACATATAAGGACGCCTGGCGGACGGCGTTTGTCAAAGCGGAAAAAGGAAAGGGAACGGGCAGACGAAAACAGAATCCGTCACGGTTTTCCCAAACCGGAAGTCAAGGAAGTAAAAAAATAAAAAAACGGAAATCCAAATCGAATTTCCGTAACGCAGATCTTGCTGAAATCAGGAAGAGGAAGAAAGCGAGGAACCAAACGAGCCGCCATGTTCGCCGCCCTTGCCATGGGTGCGCTTGTAAATCGTCCGCTCGACGACCATCCCGCCCGGCCGCAGATATTCCGTGTTGAGAAACTCCAGATACGTGCCCGGCGTAACGATGCCGCCGATCGGGATCAGATCCAGTTCCTTGCAATGAAGCAGTTCATCCGCCAACAGGACGCAGTTGGTGCTGAAAACAAAATAGGTCTTGAATTTGCCGTTGGCAAACTTGTACATGTGCGCGTGCGTCGCGTTCCAGACGCGCGAGGCGTAATCCCGGGCTTCGCCTTCAGCCGTTTCGCCCTCGGCGATTAACTGAGCATCCGGCCGCCAGAGATAGGCACGCTCCAGCATCGCGTCAATCCGTTTTTGAAGCATCGCTTTCTGGCCTTCGCTTAACGCCAGACCATAGCTGATGATCGTCTTATCCTCAGATTTCAGCGCATGCTTCAGAAAGGCTTCACGCTTGGAGACGATCAGCACGCCGTCGCCCAGAGTCCCGAACAGCCCCCGGTGATGCGGATCGTGACAGCCGTAGGAATAGATGTTACCCTGAAAGCTGATATCAACATGTCCCAGCGATTCCGGACCGGATTCTTTCAGGTAGATGAACACTTCCAGATCCGTGCTGGCCTGCGGCGCAACGTGCGCGTCCGGATTCAGCTTGTTGGTTTTGATCAGCGCGTTGATCGACAGGAAGAAGCGCTGCGGAATGATCGCCGAGATTAAAACTGGAATGGAGATGCGCAGATGCTCGCGGATTTTCACGCTCATCCCGGCGCTTAATAAATCCTTCAACGCTTCCAAAACCGTGACGCCGCCGTAGAAGATCAGATAAGCTCCGGCGATGTAGGCGACGATCCACAGCTTGTTGATCGGCTTGAGCATCAACATCGCTGCGAAGATCGCGTCCGCCAGTCCTTTTAAGAACAGAACGTAAGTGCCTTTCAGGCAATCGCGGCGGTAGACGTAGAAGTTAATAAACTGAATCGCGGCGTTCAGTAAAGCCCACCAGCCGATGACGTAATGGATAAACTTGAAGAACAGGCCGGGATTGAAAAAGGTGTAGATCGCCAGACCGACGCATAACAGACTGGTCAAAACTTTCGGCAGGTTCAGGCTGGCGTTTTGCTTGTTATTGAGCGCCCGCAGGATCTGGTTGAGGCCGATCCACAGAAAGCCGATCATAAACAGAATATAGATCAACGCCCAGATTTTGGAATACTCCGTAAAAAACAACGCGCCCAATATAATAAAAAAGATCCCCGTTAATAAGGAAGAAGCACTGCTGAATTTATTGGTAAGCATTTGACCCGCTCCCTTCCCTGCGCTTGAATTCTTACCTATTATAGAACAAATAAGGAATGAAAGAAAGCAAATCACCAAACGATTGACAAAAGCCTGAAAATGACTATCGAGGATGAGCGGGGGACGGGTATAATAAAGACAAAAGAAAGAAGGTTGCGGTATGGCAGTGTTGTATAAGAACGGTGTGATTGTGACGATGGCGAAAGATCTGATGGCAGAGGCGTTAATTGAGAAGGAGGGGCGGATCGTGCTGGTCGGTTCGCTGGATCAGGCGCGGAACTGGCAGGCGGCGCATCCGCAGGAGAAGCTGGAAGAAAGAGATCTGGCGGGGCATACGATGCTGCCGGGCTTCATTGATCCCCACAGCCACATCACGGCGCTGGCCCAGACCGTCAATCTCGTGCATTTTGACGATGTGGCGTCCATCGGCGAGCTGCAGAAGAAAATCCGGGATTTTCTCATCGAGCGGCAGCTGCCGGAGGGCGCGTGGATTCAGGGATTTGGTTATGATCATAATTTTCTGAGGGAGAAACGGCATCCGACCCGGGCAGAACTTGACGCGGTGAGCGAGTCGCATCCGATCTTAATCGCGCATGCTTCCGGCCACATGGGCGTCGTGAACTCCGCGGCGCTGAAACAGCTGGGGATTGACGCGTCCACGCCGGATCCGGAAGGCGGACGGATCGGCCGGGAAGCGGGCAGCCGGAAGCCTGATGGATATCTGGAAGAAACGGCATTTACGCAGCTGTCGCGGGGAATGGCGGCTCCGGATATTGATCAGCTGCTGGATCAGCTGGATCAGGCGCAAAAAAAGTATTTATCCTGCGGCGTCACTACGGTGCAGGATGGGATCACAAAGCGTCCGGACTGGGCGATGCTGCAGGCGATGGCCGAACGGAAACGGCTGAAGGTCGATGTCGTCAGCTATGTGGATCTTAAGGAGAATGAAGCGCTGATCAGCGAGCATCCGGATTATGCCCAAGGATATCAGAACCGGCTGCGGATCGGCGGCGTCAAGATATTCCTGGATGGTTCCCCGCAAGGGCGGACGGCCTGGATGAGCGAACCTTACCTTGACACAGATTCGCAATATTGCGGTTACCCGGTGTATACCGACGAACAGGTCGATGCGATGATCGACGAGGCCATGAGCCATCGCTGGCAGCTGCTGACCCATTGCAACGGGGATGCGGCCGCGGAACAGCTGATCCGCTGCACGCAGCGCCAACAGGCCCGGCATCCGGGAGCGGAAGCTTTGCGGCCGGTGATGATCCATGCGCAGCTGGTCCGGGCTGATCAGCTGGCGCGAATGAAGGCGCTGAACATGACGGCGTCGTTCTTCACCGCGCATTGCTGGTACTGGGGTGATATCCATCTGCGCAACTTCGGGCTCCAACGCGGTGGCAACATCAGTCCGATGCGCTGGGCGATCGACGAGGGGCTGAATGTGACGATGCATCAGGATACGCCGGTCATCATGCCCAATATGCTGGAAAGCGTCGAATGTGCCTGCCGTCGGGTGACCAGAGGCGGAAAGCAGCTCAATCCTCAATTACGAATCACGCCGCTGGAAGCGTTAAAGGCCGTCACGATCAACGCAGCCTGGCAATACCATGAGGAAGCGCGTAAGGGAACGCTGGAGGAAGGCAAGCTGGCCGATCTGGTGATTCTAAAGGAGAACCCGCTGAGCTGTCCGGTTGAGGAAATCGGCGCGATTGCGGTGCTGGAAACGATCAAGGAAGGCGTTACGGTTTATATTGCGAAATAAGGATGAGATTAAAAGTCAGGTTTGCCGTTGTGAAGCCTGACTTTTTAATTTCTGACAAATATCTGACGATTTTCGGGCTGAGCTTGTCTTCCCTGCGGGAATCCGCTATCCTGAAAACAAGTGTGGAAAGCGTGAACAGCGGCGCATCAGCCTGCGGAAAGGAACAGACTGCCGGAACAGGCGTGCAGGTCGCCGCTGCGGATTTTTTAATATCTGCTTTCCAGGACAGTTTATGGCAAAGGAGCGAAACTTAGAAGATGGAATTAAAACAAGCATTTTCCACAACCTGGCTGAACGACGAGGAGTGCGATGTCTGCGCCCGTCTGCGTTTGAGCGCCCGGGGAGAGAATCCCAATCTGGTCGCGGAGCTGCCGACCGGCTATGTCGTGTTGGGCGACGATCAATACATTCGGGGCTATACCTTATTTTTGTGCAAAATCCACGCTGTGGAACTGTTTGATCTCGAGCCGGGTTTTAGGACTCAGTTTCTTAATGAAATGGCGTTGACAGCGCAGGCGGTGGCGACGGTTTTTCATGCGGAGAAAATGAATTACGAGTTGTTGGGTATCGGCAAAAGCGTCCACATGCACTGGCATCTGTTCCCTCGCCGCACCGGCGATACGCCGCAGCCCGGACCGATCTGGCTGACGCCAAAAGCGGTTCTGCATGGCCCGCAGGCACAAATTTCTTCCCAGCAGCGCCAGCGCTGGATTCAGGAATTGCGCCGGGAAATCGAACGTCTGGGCATGACTGTATAACAGCCGCCATCCGATAAAGCGGATCATTGCGGAGTATGTATTTTCAGCCATGCAAAATTGAAGCTTTATAAAAGACCCGATAAAAGCAGCCGCGGCTGTTTTTATCGGGTAGTTTTTATTTCCGCCGGCTCTTTTTCCCGAGCACTTTCGGCGGACGAAACTTCCAGATGAAATTGATTCTTCCCCCGCTGCTTGGCGCAGTACATCGCCTGATCAGCCCGGCTGAACAGTTGCCGATAGGTATCGCCCGGACGGCTGATGGCCGCGCCGATACTCAGCGTAACCACGGCCGGAATCTGTTCCCGATGCAGCAGCTTGGGCAAGGTCTTGTTGATTTGTTTTACTTTTTGATGGATCACCGTCGGATTAATGGAATGAAGGAAGACGACGAATTCATCGCCGCCGATCCTGCCGATCAAATCATTCTGGCGGAAGCAGGTTTTTAATAAAACGCCGATGGCTGCCAATACCTGATCCCCGGCAACATGTCCCAGTTCGTCGTTGATGATTTTAAAATCGTCGAGATCGATCATGAGCAGACAACCTTCCGTCTTCTCGCTCAGTTCTTCACGAATCCGGCGTTCAACGGCTTTCTTGTTTAAAACGGAGGTCAGGCCATCGCAGCTTGATTCCTCGATCAGCTGACGCTCAATATGCTTCTGTTCCTGAATATCAGTCAGCTTGCCGATGATCATCACCGGATCGCGGTGATAACGTTCATAAACGGCCTGAAATTGACAGTTGAACCAATGATAGCTGCCGTCGCGGGTTTTGATCCGCAGCTCAACGGAACCGAATTCCTGAAAGCGGTGGACAGTCTTGAAGGCTTCCTCAATCTTGTAAAAATCTTCGGCATGAATAAACGGCGTCAACGCATGGTTCTTTTTCACATGTCTGGCCGAGAGTTCTTTGACCGGCAGAATTTTCTGAGCGTTGCCGGTCAGTTCCAGCATATCCTCCAAGACGTCATACTCAAAAATCAACGTGTCGGAAAACCGTGAGAGGAAGGTGTAGCGGCGTTGTTCGAGATTGATCTGACGGCGCTGGCGTGCGAGGAGCACGTAAACCAGATAAGCCATGGCGGCGGTTGTCAGAATCAGGAATAACCCGATCCGCATTGTGAAAAGCAGAATCATCTGCGAGTTCTCAGAGGCTTCATTAGCCTGGGTGAAATTTACCAGCGTCCAGCCGCCGGTCTTCAGCGGGGTCAGCGATACGTACAGCGTCCCTTCCTGCCGTGTTTGAACCCGGAACGTACCGGAATTGCCTGCCTGCAGGCAGGCGCGGACCTGCTGCCGCGTGGTTTCCGAATTGGGATTGCCTTCGATCAGCGCGTAGAGATTGACATAAGCGCTCTCGTTTGCGTTTCTGGTATAGACGCTGGAACCGTCGGATTCCACGATCCAGCTGTTTAACGGCGTCTGAATCCGCTGCGACTGACTTTTCTGAAGCAGCTGAGTCACATCGACCGAGGCCTCAAGGATGCCGTCGATTTGCGAATGATGAAGTATGGGGATCAGAACGCGCAGAAAGGAACCTCCGGAATTGGACGTTTCCATTGAAGTGACAACTGTCTCGTTGTGTTCCAGCAGTTTCCTTTGGATTGGAGTTAACGACATTTCTGAAGGTGTTCGCATCTGAACATTAAAATGAGCATTTTGCGCGGACAACAACCTCAGCGCCGGCTCAAGTTCCGCCTGATCCGGAGTTTGCGGCTGTTGGGAAAGCAATGCGGCCAGCGTTTGAAGCGTTCCCTCGATATCGCTGAGCGCTCCTGAAAACTGCGCGCCTTCGCTCTCAATGTAGGCGGTGTAGTTTTCCATGATCTGCTGCTCAAACTTGACGTTCAGCCAGCTTTGATAAGTGCTGAATAGTATGAAAACAAGACCTGCGAATACTGCGGTTCCAAGAAGCAGCAGCGAGCTGTTCTTCCAGCTTTTTCTCTGCATATTGTTCACATCCGTTCTTATGATTGAAATAGATTGGATTTGTGAGGGGAAAAGAAGTTCTCCGGCTTAACTATGAAAATTATATTCAACTCATTGAAAAAATACAACATAAATTCTGTAAATAACGTACAATCTTGTCCCTGTTGACCGGATATCTATTTGAACTGGAGCTGCAATGAAGGTTTGCTTCTCTTCGCAGGGACATCCGCAGTTCTCAAAGCCTGACCCGCGTTACCATGGCGCAAAAGGGGAAATTATTTCTTAAGAAAATGATCAAAAGTTATTTTATTTGCAAAGAAAAAAGCCTCAGTTTTTTTGAATGGAAGCTTTGCATGAGCCGTGCATTCTTTTTAATCTGGAATTGTGTGCAGAACTAAGCTTTAAAGCGAGTTTACCTCAATCTATTCCCTTGGCGCACAGCCTTTTCCTTGTTGGGTTTTCGACCAATAAGGACTGAATCATCCATTTCTTCACTTTACCTGCGTAAAATAATGTTCGAATCTAAGCGCTTTCGCTTGGAATCCGAAGCTGGTCATGGTAAACTAAAAGATGGAGTTGAGGAAGATGTTGCAATTAAAAGAATTTATTTTAAAAGGCGGCGAAGTCGCGGTCTTATTTTTTGAACTGCTGGCGTTAGTCATGATCATCTACGCTGGATGCAAGGGTGCAATTTCTCTGTTCAAAAAAGACGACAACGTTGCGTTGGATCTGTTGAAGGGATTTTCAACCGGTCTTTCCTTTCTGTTAGGCGCGGAGATTCTCAAGACCATCGCTCTGGAAGAAGTCAGCGAGCTGATGATGGTCGGCGGCGTCATTGTGATGCGCGTCGCGTTGTCCATCCTGATCCATTGGGAAATGAAACAGGAACAGCACGAACGGGAATTGGAAATGATCGAAAAGAAGATCGACTGATTCACTACGAGTACCTGCATCCGGGGATGAACGGCGAATTTATTTCCGATAAGTTCAAATTATGAACGAACTCCGGCGCTGAAATCGCGCTGCGGAAACCACCGGAAAGCAAAGACGTCAGATCCCGCAGAACAGCTGAAAAAGCAAGTCCGACGCAGCGGAAACGCTGCGTTTTTGCGTATCGTTGACGGATGAAAAAGCTCCCTTGAAAACAGCGTGGGCGAAGCCCATAGCCTGGCTGTTCATTCCGAGGGAGCGTGTTTAAAAAAATTAACATTTGTCCTGTCCGCCGTTGAGATCTGCATCGGGAAGCGGCAAATATTTCGTTTCATAATCGGCGACGGGAATCGGTTTGGAGAACAGGAAGCCCTGCGCAATATTGACATGACACTGATTCAAGATGTTCAGTTGTTCTTCCGTTTCTACGCCTTCCGCTACCAGCTTGATATTCATTTTCAGGCAGACGTCGCTCATCGCCTGGATGAGTGCCCGCGCTTTTTCGTTGACGGCGATGTCCTGAATCAAGCTGCGATCCAGCTTGAGAATGTCGAAGTCTGCCCCGGAAAACAGCGAGAGATTGGAGAATTCAACGCCGAAATCGTCGATCGACACACTGAATCCAAAGCGCCGCACAGTATCAATGATCCTGCGCAGATCTTCTTCGCGAACATCCAGCGCGTTTTCAGTGATTTCAATTTCCAACAGATTCCGTTCAATTTGATAGTGATCGCTGAGCTCGGCCAGACGTTGGCAAAACGTCTCTTCCAGAACGGTGTAGCGTGAGAAGTTAACGGAAACCGGCGATATTGCCCGACCTTCATGAATCCATTTTTGCAGCCGCAGACACACAAACTCAAAGACGAAGAAGTCGATCTGACTGATTGTCTGCGTTTCTTCCAGCAGCGGAATGAAGGCGTTGGGAGCCAGGATTAAATTATCGTCCAGCTGATATCTGACCAACGCTTCAGCGCCGACCAAAAGCCCGGAGTCAATCGCAATTTTTGGCTGGAAGTATACGAGAAAGCGACTTTCATTGATCTTTTGACGCAAGATATTCAAATTGGCTAACGGCAGAACTTCATCCGTATGGTGACGGTAGCGTCCTGTTTGCGAGGCATGGTAATAATAAGCCTTTTTATCTTTATACATCTTTTCATCCGCGGCTTTGATGGCGGAAGGAAGCTGAGAACCGCTGAGCGCCCAATGGGTACCGACGGCCAAGTGCAGCCTGGTATTGTCCTGCAGCCGCAGCCGCAGATGATGCACCTGATCGAAGAATTCTTCTTCGGATAAATCGTGCGTCAGAACGACGAATTCATCACCGCCGATGCGGTAGCAGGAATCCGGAGCGAAGCAGGCCCGCAGGTGATCGGAACAGGTCCGCAGCGCTTCATCGCCGCGGTCATGCCCGAACTGATCGTTGATTTCTTTTAATCCGTTCAGATCGACAAACAGAACGCCGACCGGCTGCGGAGCTGAAATCTTTTTATCCAGGTCCTGAATATAACGGTTGCGGTTGAACAGGCCGGTCAGGCTGTCCGTGTAGCTGAGCTGCGCCAGCTTGGCTTTATCAATGGCGCGATGACGGGCCAGAAGCAGGAAGTAACGCAGCGTCTGCAAGACGATGATCGAGTTCTGCAGCTTGCCCGAAGCCGGATTGTCGATGCAGATGCAGTCGACGACTTCGCCGCGCACCTCAAGGGAGAGAATGATCAGCTGCTGGACGCCGTAAGCGTGAAGCAGCTTGTATTCTTCTGGGAACGGTGTTTTTAATTGCTCCACATCTTCGACGACATACGATTCATCCTCGCGCAGCCGTTTCAGCCAGCGGTTGTAAAACGGCCGGACTTTCAGGTCGGAAAGCATTTCAATTTCAGAAGCGCCCTCAGCGGACCAGCGCGAGGTAATCGTCAGCCGGACCGGACTGAGGGAGAACAGTGTAATTCGTTCCGCTTCCATGAATTCACCCAGCCGGCGCAGCATTTCCGGAATCGCCGATTCGAGCATTTCATCCTCGTAAAGCTCGCGAACGCAGTCCACGATCAGTTTTTCATTATCAAGCATCGTTTTTAAGCGTTGTTTTTCTTCTTCGCTTTTGGTCGTGTCAAACGCGATTTCCAGCCGTGCCCGCCGGCCGTTCCAGGTGATGAGCCGGTCTTTAAGCAGATAGTGACAATGGGTCAGGGCATTATTGATTTCCCAGCTGTATGTTTCGTTCTCTTTCAGGACGGCGTTGGTGCAGAAGGAGCAGGGCTGATCTAATCCCTGCAAGACCTTGTAACATTTTTTTCCTTCGATCGAATCAATGTTGAAGGCTTTGCGGCCGCTTTCATTGATAAATAACAATTCATAGGTTTCAGGATCGGAAATGTAAATAAGCTCGCTGATTTCATTCATCGGAGCCTGCAGCTCCCGGTTGAGCTGATCCAGTTCCTCCTGTTTGCGGCGAGTTTCCAGTTCCTCCAGTTCCAGACGTTTCTGCCGCTTGTGCTGAAGATGACTGAAATATAACAAGACAAGCGTGATCAGCAGGAAAAAAACATTGACTAAAAGCAGAGAAATCTGGGCGTTGTAAACGCTGGCCTCGGTATAAGCTTCAGCATAGCTGACAGCGTCGTTGGCCAGATCGAAATAGGTTTCGCTCAGAGCATAAAGTTCGCTGGCGGAACCTCCTTTGCGGAAATCATAAATGGCGGTTTTCATCTGCGCCCAGGCGTTGCGCATCTGTTTGATCTGAGCCTGGAACGCTTTGTCATCCAGACGGATTAAAGCGTCGGGACCTTCGCCGGTTTCCAGTTCGTTCAGCAGCCCGTCGATTTTCTCAATCATCGCGTCGTCCGCCTGGTGATTCAGTTCCTGTTTGACCAGCCGCTGCGTTGCGCCGCGCACAATGCCGGTATAGTTAATGACACGGGCGTTGCCTTGAAGATTGCGGATCGTGAACAACGAAAGAATCCCGGTCAGGATTAAAGAGAGGATTAAAGGAATGAGCAAAAAACGGGTGGAATACGAAATCTTATTGTTTTTCATAACAATACCGCTTTCTTCCATCAATCGGGTGCCTGCGCGGCGTTTGCCCGATTCAGTCTTACCGGACACAAAGGATGTTACTTTTATTATACTGCAATTTATAAGGAATAAAAGCTTAATTCCGGTAAACGGATCGTGGAAATCCGTAGAATGAAAATTGATCGGAAAATGATCAATAATTTTAATTAAATTCGATAATTTCAGGGTATAAAGTAAAATACAGGTCAAAAAGGAAACAACCGGAAGACGAAAGGAAGGGTTCAGCGGACGTTGTCAAAAAAACCGAACGTTGACGTTCGGTCGTAAAGGCGATTGCTTTGGAAGCTTTGTCCGCCGGATAAGAATCGTGTTGTTTATATTGTAAGAGGCAGATCCAGGCATATCGGAAAATAAACTGTCCGCAAGGATTGGAACCATCGGTACATCTGCCCCTTCGTCTGCCATTCTCTGCGAATGCAGGGCGATCTTTAGTTTGCCGCTTCGCTGCGGAATCCGGTAATGCCCATCGCACCCTTGCCGCCGTGCACGGTCATCACCGCGCCCAGCTCAAACACCAGCACTTCCTGGAAACCGTCGTTCAGCACGCGCTGACGCAGCCGTTCCAACAAATCCGGGTCGGCGCCTTTGGCATAGATGATCAGCGCCATCGTGCGGTCCAGCGGTTCTTCGCTGAGGAAATCCTCCACCATCTGGGACGCCGCTTTTTTCATCGTACCGTAATACTTCTTCGTGTTGATCAGCTCGCCCTTGAGGATGTCGATGCGCGGCTTAATCCGCAGCAGGGAAGCACCCAGCGCTGCAGCGTTGCTGACGCGGCCGCCGGCCGCCAGGAAATCGAGCTTTTCCGGAATGAACAATGTCTTGATCCGCGGCACCCATTTGCGAACTTCCTCCGCCAGCTCCGCGGCGCTCCATTGCGGATTGCGCGTATGCAGCTCCACTGCTTTGAGCGTCAACAAGCCGAACCCGCCGGAAACGTTCAGGCAGTCGACTAAATGAATGCGCGATTCGTCGCAGTCCTGCAGGCTGATCAGGGCGTTCTGGAAAGAACACGAGCATGCCGAGGAATACCCGATGTGGACGATTTCCACTTCCGGATCTTCCAGCAGTCGATTGAAGAACTCACTGTATTGATACGGACTGACCGCGCATGTTTTCGGGATCTGCCGTGTGGATTCGTAAAAGTCGTAAATTTCCTGAATTGGAAGTTCGCCGTCAAGGACTGTCCGGTCCGGGAAGTTGACGCTGAAAGGCACCATGGGAACATTTAATTTTTCCAGCATGGAAGCCGGGATGTCGGAACAGCTTTCAGTTGTAATGATTGTTTTCATAACCAAGTCCCCCACTTATTTTTAACTCTGATTCTTCTAGTTTATGATGTCAGTACATCTCATTAAGAAAAACCAGACGCTACTACTTTACCGTGAACCTCGTGTCAAGTAAAGTCTTCTTTTGGAAAAAAATAAAAAGATGATTCGCCGGAAAAGAAAAGACCACACATTTTGAAAATTGTGTAGTCTAAGATCGTGATCAAATCATGAAAATTTTTGGAAGCGCCGGATCGAAAGCGGGTTCAATCATCAGCTCAGGGGCATGCCTCAGGCTTCGGCGGATTGAAGATCCAGCTTCGATTTCATCAATTTGCGGTAAGCGTAAACGAAGCAGAGAATATGCACCGCAAACGTCAGAATCCACGAAATCGGATAGGAGATATACAGACTGAACAGCGTATGTTCAACCTGGAAAATCGTAAAAATCCACAGCACGCGGAAGGCGCACGCTCCGGTCAGCGACACAAGCATCGGCATGATCGAATAGCCTAAACCGCGAATGCTTCCGCAGCAGACGTCCATCAAACCGCACAGGAAATAGGAAGCGCTGACGATCGAAAGCCGGACCAGACCGAAATCGACGACGGCCGGATCGGAGGAGTAAATCGAAAGCAGCGGCCGGCCAAGCAGGTATGCCCCCTGGCCCAGCACAAGCCCGATCACCGTGACAATGCCCAGGCAGCACCACAGAATTTTCTTAATCCGCGCGGTATTGCCGGCGCCCAGATTCTGACTGGTGAAGCTTAACGAGGTCTGATAGATCGCGTTCATTGCGGTATAGACGAAGCCCTCGATATTGCTGGCGGCGGTGTTGCCGGCCATGACGATGGAGCCGAAGGAGTTGACCGACGACTGGATCAGCACGTTGGAAATGCTGAATACAATTCCCTGCAAACCGGCCGGAATGCCGATCCGCAGCATTTCCTTCACTTTCGCGCCGTGCAGCTTGATCTTTTCTTTATGCAGCTGACACATGCCGTCCATTTTCAACAGACACATCAGGATTAAAACCGCAGAGATCGCCTGCGAGATTACCGTCGCAATCGCGACCCCGGCGACGCCCATGTTGAAGACAACGACAAAAAACAAATTAAAGATGACGTTGACAACGCCGGCAATCGTCAGGAAGTACAGCGGCCGTTTGGTATCGCCGATTGCACGCAGAATCGCCGCGCCGAAGTTATAGATCATAAATGCCGGCATGCCGAGAAAATAGATCCGCATATACAGCACGGAGTGCGTGATGACGTCGGCTGGCGTACCCATTAATTCCAATAACGGCCGAGCGAACAAAACGCCGACAAAGATCATCAGAATGCCGCCGATGATGGAAATGGCGATTGAGGTATGCACGGTGTCCTCGCAGTTTTGCCAGTCCCGTGCTCCGCAATAGCGGGCGACCATGACGTTGGTGCCGATGGATATCCCGATGAATAAATTGACTAACAGATTGATCAAAGCGCTGGTGGAGCCGACGGCGGCCAGAGCGTGGCTGCCGGTGAATTTTCCGACGACAACGATATCCGCGGCATTAAATAACAGCTGCAGGACGCCGGACAAAATCAAAGGAAAGGCGTAGATGAGGATGCGGCTCAACAGCGGACCGTTGACCATATCCACGGCGTAAGATTTTTTCACAGTAAAAAGTTCCCCCTTAAGTCATTTAAGTATTATACGCTCCCGGGTAGGAATTTCAAGCTGGAAACGATCAAATTTATTTCCTGGGAAATTCCGACAAACAGGATGGGACAGGGAGATCGTCAATGTACAGGAGATCCTGCAAAGAAGTTCGGAAAGAAATAAATTTTCGAATTCTTCGCTGATCTTCAGCAATAAAAAGGCGGGTGCAAAACGCTGCGCAGTCAGTTTCTTTTGTCCTGATTGTCAGATGAGAAAACCGGTATTCAAATTATGAAAAATCCGCTGCTTCCGCTGCTGATCTAAAATTGAATTTTGTGTTTCGCATAAGTTATTAATTAGGGATTAGCTCTATTCATATTATCATAAGGCACTCTAATTCCTGTGTAATGGAGATAGTCCTTAAATGATTGATCTTGATAATTAATTTTATATGATTTAGAATTGTAGAAACGTTGATGGCGCTTCAATGAATAAAAATTTTCAGAATAGGAGATATTAAATTTGTTGATATCAAAGTTTTGTTTTGCATTTTCTAATCTAATTACATAGATGGTACTGCCGTCATAATTAAAATTTGTATCGTTATAACTAAAATTTTTATAAGTAATAGGCAGTCTATAATCAAATATTGCAGTGATTCCTTCGTCATATACTCGAATTTCAATATGCTTTGCTACATCTACAGGTGATGAAGTAAGATAATAAATTAGAAAACTAAATAAAACAAAAAGAAAAAATAATTTTGTTTTTTGGTGATATTTTTTCGCCTGGCCATAGAAATTCTTCCAACTCCCTTTTTGTAATTGTATTATCTTGATATTATGTTGTAAAGTTTCTTCAGCAGAGCAATAGGTGATAAAAGTCAAAAGTACTTAAATAAGGATAGGGAGAAATCAGGAAAATCAGGCGGACTCTTGCATCTTTAATGATATTTGAAACTGGAAATGAGTTTTAGAAAAGGTCTTGAATATAGGACATTGATAGAATGGAACTTCAAGTTTAAGGTGAGCAAAATTTTTATTGTTCCTCTTTAACAAATAAGTCAAAAAATAATTCTTTTTAAATAAACTGGTTATTGATTCTTTAGTTAAAAAATAAAATAGAAACAAATGGATTTATGAATGGCAACTTGATTATTATCTTTAGTTGATGCGGAAAAAGCCTCTTTGCAAATCAAAAGGCTGTAACTTTCAGAATTTTTCTTGACGTTACAGCCCTTTTTTCATATCTGGTGCGCGTGAAGGGACTCGAACCCCCATGGATGAACCGCCAGATCCTAAGTCTGGTGCGTCTACCAATTTCGCCACACGCGCATACCCGGATATTATACCAAGACTTCTGATTTTTGACAAGAATCTGGATAGCTCAAATCGTATTGAAAAAATGAGAAAAGCGGCGAAGGACAGGCCCGGATAACCTTAATCCCGGCGGCGTATGCTGAAATTTAATTCTGGGATCCAGCGCATTTTGAACAGGACTCCAAGTTTTTTGCTAGTTCGGAAGTGAAACAAATCGCCTGGTCTTCCAGCTTTCGCAGAATGGTTTGCAGGTCTGCTTTTAAAGGCTGGCACTGTTTGCCGAAAAAACGCAGCTCGCTCTGTTTATCCATTGCTGACAGCCGCGTAAAATCCAGGCGGCGCAGACGCAGAGGCTGAGACAGTAATGATTTCTGATTGAACTCGTGCAGTTGATTCCGGTAGCGCGCGTCATGATCGAGAAAACCCGGCAGAAGCGGCAGCACTGGCGACAGATTAATCGTTTTATTCGTGATGGCAGCCTGATCGCGGACATTGATCTGTTCCACAAAACATTCGTTCAAAGCATTGTCCAGTTCAGTTAACGCTGTGAGATAAAGCTCAGTTCTGACAGCGAAATTGAGAATTTCCACCAATCTCTTAGAAGTCGTGGAATGATGTTTATCGTTCAATAGTTGACATTGGTCGGCAAGGCAGCGCAGCGAAGCGGTGGAAAAGTGCAATAGCTTTTCTTCTTTAAGTGTTAACTGATTTTGTACGATATCCCGTTTCTGGATCAAAGCTTGTTTCTTTTTCGCCGTAAACCAGCTGGAAGCATGATCTGCCTCATATTCAGCGGCCAACAGTTCGGTCCGTAAAGTTTCAACTTCTTTTTGTAACGCCTCGGATTCTTTCCGCAGGATTAATTCTTTCCTTATTAATTGTACATCCGGAATCATCGAAACTCACTCCTTCCCTTTCCTTCATTATAAGCGATAAGGAGGAAGTCGGAAGTAGAAAAAGAAAAAAGATTCAAATTCTTAACAAAACTGAAAATACTTTCATGAAAACAAATTGTAAAAATGAAAAAAGAGGTTGTAATCAGACCGGGCCGGCGCTATAATAAAACCACTATAACCTTTTACCAGGCGGTTTTAGAAAGAAACGGGAGATGAAATGATGAATACGATGAAGAAAGTATTCATGGGCGCCGTTGCCTTGATGATGGCGGCTTCCATGAGCGGATGCGGAAATTCCGGATCCGGAAACAGCGGTACAACAACACCGGAAGCGGGTAGTACAGATACAGCGGGGGCTGTGAAGATTGGTCTGCACTATGAACTGACCGGCGAAGTGGCGGATTATGGCAAAGCGGAGCTCAACGGCTCATTGTTGGCGATTAAGCAGGCCAACGCGGCAGCCGGGAGTGAAAAATATGGCTATGTCAAATATGATGATAAATCGGATCCAACAGAAGCGGTAACCTTAGCGGCGCAGCTGGTTAACGACGGCGTGGCGGGTGTTGTTGGTCCGGCAACCTCAGGTGCCAGCGCGGCTTCCTACCAGATCTTAAACGATGCGAAGATTCCGGTGCTTTCCCCCTCTGCGACGCAGAATAACGTCACGTTGACCAACCCGGACGATGCGTCCAGCGCGCCGTACGATTATGTTTACCGTGTCTGCTTTGAAGATTCCTATCAGGGCGCGGCGATGGCGCAGTATGCTTATGATACGCTGGGCAAGACCAAAGCCGTCATTTACGGTGATTCCACAACCGATTATGCCAAGGGATTGACGGAAGCCTTTGAAAAGCAGTTTACCAAGCTGGGCGGAACGATCGTCGGCAAGGAAAACTATGTCAGCAAGGATACGGATTTCTCCTCCGTCCTGACCAAGATCAAGGGAATGGACTTCGACGTCCTGTATATCCCGGGCTATTACAACGAAGCGGGCCTGATCATCAAGCAGGCGCGGGAAATGGGGCTGAACCAGACGGTGGTCGGCTCTGACGGTTTCGATTCCACGACGCTGGTGGAACTGGGCGGCGCAACGAACCTGAACGATGTTTATTTCACGACCGCTTACACGACGGTTGGCGCTTCGGACAAGCTGCAGGCATTTATCGACGCGTACAAAGCGGAATATAATGAAGAGCCGAATATGTTCGCAGCGTTGGCCTATGATGCGACGAACGTTCTGATTCAGGCCATGGAAGAAGCCGGATCCACGGACGGCGCGGCGGTGCAGGCGGCGCTGGCAAAGATCAGCTTTGACGGCGTTACGGGTTCGTTTACCTTTGATCCGACGCACACGCCGATCAAACCGGTGCTGGTCGTCAATCTGGTCGACGGCGTTCAGACGGACGCGGTCGCGGTCACGCCAAAGTTGGATTAACGGGCAAAGCAAACAACGGATAGAAATAGGGGAAGCAGTTCTCCTATTTTTTCCCATTGAGAAAAGGAGGAGAGGACTATGACCCAGTTTTTGCAGCAGCTGATCAACGGGCTGTCGCTGGGCAGCATCTACGCCCTGATCGCGTTGGGGTATACGATGGTGTACGGCATCATTAAATTGATCAACTTTGCCCATGGGGATATTTATATGCTGGGGGCGTATATCGGATTTATCTGCACGGCGCAGTTAGGCATGAGCTTTTTTCCGGCGCTGGTGGCCGCGATGGCGGTCTGCGCTTTAATCGGCGTCGTCATCGAACGGATCGCGTATAAGCCGCTGCGCAACGCGACGCGGATTACAGCGCTGATCACGGCGATCGGCGTCAGCTATTTTCTCGAGGCGAGCACGCAGAAGGTCATGGGCACCGGCGTTAAAACCTTCCCGCAGGTGCTGGCCAATCAGAAGATCATGATCGGCGATGTGATGATCACAACCCAGCAGATCGCGATCTTCGCGACGACGATCGGTTTGATGCTTCTGCTTCAATTCATCGTGCGCAAGACGAAGGTCGGCCGGGCGATGCGGGCGGTGTCGGTGGACGCGGACGCGGCGCGGCTGATGGGCGTCAACGTCGACATGACGATTTCCTATACGTTTGCGATCGGTTCGGCATTAGCCGGGGCGGCCGGCGTGCTGGTTGGTCTGTATTATAATTCCATCAATCCGCTGATGGGTATGCTTCCGGGCGTCAAGGCGTTTATCGCCGCGGTTTTCGGCGGGATCGGCATTATTCCCGGGGCGATGTTCGGCGGCTTCTTCATCGGCATTGTCGAGACGCTGGTCAGCGGCTACGGCAGTTCTTTATATAAGGATGCCGTCGTTTACATCATCCTGATCATCATTCTGGTCGTCAAACCGGCCGGACTGCTCGGTAAAAATATAAAGGAAAAGGTGTAAGCGCATGAAGAACCTGTTGAATAAAAAGAATGCCTGCTGGCTCGTTTTGATTGCGGGCAGCTACGGCTTAATCTCATTGTTAATCAGCGCCGGGGTGATCAACAACGTTTACCTGACCGTACTGATGACGATCGGCATCAATATCATTCTGGCGATCAGCCTGAACCTGATCATCGGCGTGACTGGTCAGTTCTCGCTTGGTCATGCCGGGTTTATGATCATCGGCGCGTATTGTGCCGGGGTTGCGGTCAAGCAGTTCTCCGCCAGTCTGGGCGGGATTCTGCTCGGCATGGGAATCGGCATTGTGATCAGCGGCGCGGTGGCGTTAGTCGTTGCGATTCCGACGCTGCGCCTGCGCGGGGATTATCTGGCGATTGCCACACTGGGCTTTGGCGAAATCATCCGCATCCTTATCTTGAATATGAAGATTACCAACGGCGCGGCAGGGTTGATCCTGCCGAAACTGATCGGCTGGCAGGTGATCTTTGCGGCAGTGGTGATCTGCACGATCATCATCCTGAACTTCTGCCGGTCTGCCCAGGGCCGCGCGTGCATCTCCGTGCGCGAGGATGAAATTGCGGCGGAAGCGATGGGCATCAATACGACGAAGTATAAAATCATGGCGTTTGTCTTGGGCGCGATGATCGCCAGTGTGGCCGGTGCGCTGTATGCCGGGGCGTTCTACGTCATCAAACCGGAGATGTTCACCTTTAACAAGTCGATTGATATTCTTGTGCTCGTCGTCTTCGGCGGCATGGGCAGCTTTACCGGCTCGTTTATCGCGGCCGGTGTGATCGGCGTACTCAATACGGTCCTGCAGCAGTTCTCCGATATCCGGATGATCCTGTATGGCTTAATGCTGGTCGGCATCATGATCTTCCGTCCAAGCGGTCTGTTAGGCACGAAGGAATTCACGTTCTCCAGTCTGTTTGAGCGGTTTGGGAAACGAAAGGAGGCACGCGGATGACGGTCTTAAAAGTCAGCGGCCTGACGAAAAACTTCGGCGGTCTGGCCGCGGTGTCCAACGTTAATCTGGAAATTGAGGAACGCGAGCTGATCGGACTGATCGGACCTAACGGCGCGGGCAAAACGACGCTGTTCAACCTGCTGACCGGGGTCTATGATCCCAGCGAGGGCAAAATCGAACTGAATGTTGAGGGGACGATGAAAAGCATCGGCGGCTTAAAGCCGTATGTGATCACCGGCCTGGGGCTGGCGCGGACGTTTCAGAATATCCGGCTGTTTAAAAACATGACCGTGCTGGACAACGTAAAGCTGGCGATGAACAAGTCGGTGAAGTATTCCACCTTGGCGGCAATTCTGCGTTTGCCTTCCTATTACCGCGAGGAACAGCGCGTGCTGGAGGAAGCGGTGAAACTGCTGGAAGTTGTCGGCTTGGCGGAAAAACAGACGACGCTGGCGAAGAATCTGCCGTATGGGCAGCAGCGCAAGCTGGAGATTGCCCGGGCACTGGCGGCGAAGCCGAAGATTCTGTTCCTCGACGAACCCGCCGCCGGGATGAATCCGCAGGAAACCACCGAGCTGACGGAGCTGATCCATCAGATCAAGGAACAATTCAATTTAACGGTCGTGCTGATCGAACATGATATGTCGCTGGTCATGAAGATCTGCGAACGGATCTACGTGCTGGACTACGGCAAGTGCATCGCCGATGGGACACCGGATGCGATCAAAAACAACCGCCGCGTCATCGAGGCGTATCTGGGGGAGGATTAAGATGCTGAAAATTACGGATTTAAGCGTTCATTACGGCGTAATTCAAGCTTTGAAGGGTGTTTCCCTGGAAGTGAAGGAAAAGGAAATCGTGGCTTTAATCGGCGCGAACGGCGCGGGCAAAACGACGCTGCTGCACGCGATCAGCGGATTGTTGAAAAAAAGCGGCGGCGAGATTGAATTTCTCGGCCAGTCCATAACAAAGAAGAATGCCCGCGATATCGTCAAGGCAGGCATAACGCAGGTGCCGGAAGGGCGGAGGATTTTCCCCGATATGAGCGTTGCGGAAAACCTCTGGATGGGCGCGTATCTGCGCAAGGATAAAGCCGGAATCCAAAGTGATCTGGAAAGTGTATGCCAGCGCTTCCCGCGGCTGGCAGAGCGCATGAAGCAGCTGGCCGGCACGCTGTCGGGCGGCGAGCAGCAGATGCTGGCGATGGGCCGGGCGCTGATGGCCCGACCGAAGCTTTTGCTTCTGGATGAGCCGAGCATGGGCCTCTCCCCGCTGCTGGTCAAGGAAATTTTCTCAATCATTCAGGATATCAACGCCCAGGGAACGACCGTCCTGCTCGTCGAACAAAACGCCAGGATGGCGCTGGGCATTGCCAACCGGGCGTATGTACTGGAAACCGGCAGCGTCGTGCTGAGCGGCACCGGCGCGGAATTAGCCGCCAGCGAAGACATTAAGAAAGCCTATTTAGGAGGATAACATTATGTTGGTGAAAGATCGTATGACAGCCAATCCCTACTGCATCAGTAAGGATACCTCGATCAGCGCGGCGCTGGATCTGATGGCGGAGCGGGATTTTCACCGCATTCCGGTCGCCGCCGGCCAGGAGTTAGTCGGTCTGGTCACCGAGGGTACCATCGCGGAGAACACCCCGAGCAAGGCGACCAGCCTGTCGGTCTATGAGCTGAATTATCTTCTGGCAAAAAGTACCGTTGAGTCCGTCATGATCAAAGACGTCGTGACGATTCATCCCGACGCGCTGCTGGAAGAAGCCGCGGTGTTGATGCGGCAGCACGACATCGGCTGTCTGGTTGTGACCGAAGGCCGCAAAGTCGTCGGCATCATCACACAGAACGATATTTTCGAGGCGTTTATCGACCTGTTGGGGTATTATGAGGAAGGCAGCCGCTATGTGATCGCGGTCGAAGACAAGCCGGGCGTGCTGGCCGATCTGACCGGATTGTTTTTTGATGAAATGGCGCAGATCACCAACCTGGCCGTCTATCGCAAAGACGCGCAGACTGACGTCGTCATCCGTGCCCGCGGCGTAGCGCCGGAGGTGATGAAAAAGCTGTTGAACGACCATGGCTATCAGGTAACCTCAGTGCTGACCCGCTGCGATAAGTAAGAGTTCTGGACAGTCCGCAACCGGCTGTCCTTTTTTGCGCGGCGAACAAAATTTCAGAAAAAAAAGAATCAGGAAAGTAAGATCAGCGATTGTCAGAAGGCAGAATTAACATTTCTGATATAATAAAAGAAGATGAAGAAACGGCAGGCGTCAGCTGCCGGGTGAGGAAAGCCCATGGAACACAAACGATGCGGCTGGGCGGAAAACGGCTCCGCTCAGTTGAAAACCTATCATGATGAGGAATGGGGAAAGCCGGTCCGCGGCGAGCGGGAATTGTTTGAATTGTTAATTCTGGAATCATTCCATTCCGGTTTATCCTGGCAGATTGTGCTGCATAAACGCGAAGCTTTCCGCGCAGCGATGGATCAGTTCGATCCGGTTTTAATCGCGGCGTATGATTCAGCCAGACTGGATGCCCTGATGCAAAATGCGCGGCTGATCCGGCATCGCGGCAAGTTTCAGGCAGCGATCACCAACGCCCGCTGCTTTCTGGCGATCCAGCAGGAATATGGAACGTTCCTCACTTTCATCCAGACGATTCTGCCGCCGGAACCGATCCAGCTGCGGACTTGTCCGCATCCGGCGACAACCGTCTGGTCGGATGCGTTGGCGAAGCAGATGAAACAACAGGGGATGCGGTTTCTCGGGTCGGTGACCGTGCAGGCTTTTCTGGAGGCTGCCGGATTTATCGACGGACATGAAGCGGATTGTTTCCGGGCTGAATGAGCGGAAACGCCTGCGGTTGGAGGCAAAGGGGAAAGGAGCGGAGGCGGGATGGCAAAAAATAAAGTTGAAAATCAAGGCATGATTCGCCGCGTTTATCAGCGGATTATCCTTTTGGGGATGCTTGTGCACGTGCTCTACATCGCGCTGGGCGGTTGGCTGACCATGACGGAAATGGTGTTTTACAACGTTGGCAGCACAGTGTTTTATCTGACGATGCTTGTACTGGTATTCTATGGCCGCTATCGTCTGGCGGTAGCCCTGATTCACCTGGAAGTCTGCGTTTTCGTTGTTGTGGGAACGCACGCGCTGGGGTGGGAAACCGGCCTGCCGCTGTTGTTGATCGCGATGGCTTCGCTGATTTATATCTGTCCTTACCGCCACAGCACGGTTCCGTTTCTCTTTTCGCTGCTGGAAATCGGCGTGTTCGCGTTTTTGAAGCTGACCTCGGATCAGGAAATATGGCTGCCGCAAGCGCTTCCCGGCAGTCTGGTAAACGGCATTTACCTGTTTAACGCTGCCATGTGTTTTACGATTATTCTTGTGTCTTCCTCGATCTTCAACGTATCATCGGCGCTGGCGCAGGGCCGGCTGCGGCGCAAGAACAAAGAGCTGCAGGAAGCGGCCTTCATGGATCGTCTGACCGGGACGCTGACCCGGTATGGCTTACAGGAACAGCTCAGAACCAGTCAGGGGAAATGGATGGCTGTGGCATTGGGAGATCTGGATGATTTCAAACAGGTTAACGATACCTATGGCCATATCTGCGGCGATTATGTGCTGGCAACGACTGCCCGGCTGATGCGGGAAACGGAATCGGCGCTTGTCTGCCGCTGGGGCGGCGAGGAGTTTCTGATTCTGATGGCGGATCTGCCGCAGGCGGAGGCAGAGAGAAAACTGGCAACACTGGCAGAGAAAATCCGCAGTTATCCATTTTCTTACGACGGGCATCTGATCCGGGTCACCATGACCTTTGGTCTGACTTACGGAAGGATCGGCGCGGACTTTGAAGCCGTAGTCGAGCTGGCAGATCAACGGATGTATCAGGGAAAACGTCAGGGAAAGGATCGGATTGTCTTCTAACTTGCAAAGTTGAATAAAATTCAAACTCAAGCGTGGAAACGATTGAAAATGTTGTATAATAAGCGCAGGAGGCGATGTTCATGGAACAGAAATCGTTGTTTGATGATCGCGATCTGAACAGTCCGCTGGCCAGCCGGCTGCGGCCGAAAACGCTGGAGGAAGTCGCAGGTCAGAAACATCTTTTAGGCGAGGGAAAGATCCTGCGGCAGCTGATCGAACAGGATCAGGTGTCCTCGATGATTTTCTGGGGGCCGCCGGGCGTGGGCAAAACGACGCTGGCCCGGATCATCGCTGAGCGCACGCAGTCGCATTTCGTGGATTTCAGTGCGGTGACCAGCGGGATTAAGGAAATCAAAGAAGTCATGAATAAAGCGGAGCTGAACCGCCAGATGGGCGAGAAGACAATTCTGTTCGTCGATGAAATCCATCGCTTTAATAAGGCTCAGCAGGATGCTTTCCTTCCCTTTGTAGAGAAGGGCAGTATCATTCTGATCGGCGCGACAACGGAAAATCCGTCGTTTGAGATCAACGCCGCTCTGCTTTCCCGGTGTAAGGTGTTTGTGCTGCAGGCGCTGGCAACGGAGGATTTATTGGAGCTGTTGGCGCGGGCGCTGAAGGATCCGCGGGGCTTTGGCAATTATCATGTGGATCTGAACGACGATCTGTTGTGGATGATCGCCAATTTTGCCAACGGCGACGCACGCACCGCACTGAACACTTTGGAAATGGTCGTGCTCAACGGCGATAAGAACGGCGAGGATATCGTCGTGACCAAAGAGCATCTGGAACAGTGCATCAACCGCAAATCGTTGTTGTATGATAAAAAAGGGGAGGAACATTACAATTTAATCTCCGCTCTGCACAAGTCGATGCGCAACAGCGACGTCCAGGCATCGGTGTACTGGCTGGCACGGATGCTGGAAGCGGGCGAGGATCCGCTGTATATCGCGCGGCGGGTCGTGCGGTTTGCGAGCGAGGATATCGGCATGGCGGACAGCCGGGCAATGGAGGTCGCGGTGGCGGCCTATCAGGCATGTCATTTCAACGGAATGCCGGAGTGCAGCGTCAATCTGACGCAGGCCGTCGTTTATATGGCGCTCTCGCCGAAGTCCAACGCTTTGTATATGGCATATGAAGCGGCGAAGAAGGATGCGCTGGAACATCTCGCGGAGCCGGTGCCGTTAGCGATCCGCAACGCGCCGACCGCCTTGATGAAGGAGCTGCATTATGGCGAAGGGTATCAATACGCCCACGATACCGAGGAAAAACTAACGACGCTGCAATGCCTGCCGGACGCTTTGCTGAACCGGAAGTATTATGTGCCGACGCGGCAGGGCCGGGAAGGTCGGATTCAGGAGCGGATGGAACAGATCGAAGCCTGGCAGAAGCAGCATCGCCATCAATAAAATGAAAAGATTTGGGGACTGATAAGGAGGGACGCCATGTTCATCATGATCGGCGCCGGTTCGGGGCATCGCAAAAAAGCTTATCTGGGAGTTCGGGTTTGTCCGCATTGCGGAAAACTGAGCCATTTTTATTTAGTTGAGCAGGCGCAGCAGGTATCGGTATTTTTCGTGCCGGTCGTGCGCTGGGGCAAGCATTGGGGCATCGCGTGCTCGCGCTGCAAGGCGGGCTTTGAGATCGCGGAGAATGAAAAAGAGTTCTGCCTGAAGCAGGCGCAGTGGATGCCAAGTGAAAAGCAGATGAACGAAGTGATCGAATATCTGGGCGTGCAGCTTCAATCGGGGGAAGTGCCTGACTTTGAAACGCTGCGCGAGCGGGTGCGTCTGCGCTTTGATTTCCATGTCGACGACCGCTCGCTGCAGGAGATGATCAAAGGACTGCGGCAGGCGGCGGATCAGGCCAGCCAGTTTCGTCAATTTTACTAGATGACTCAAGCATCAGCGAGAAGAAGGAAATTTCTTCATTCCCATACAATCCAATTCGCAAAAAAAACTGCGGCGTTCCTTTTTCAATATTTATATCTTGGAATGCGCAGAACAATCAGACTGGTATAAAAAAGTCATTGCGTCTAATGGGGAAGATCTGGATTGAACTGATCAATTAGAGTACAAAAAACAAACAAAAAAACATGTCTTTTCAGAAAAGCAAACAGAATTCTGAAGCAGACATGTTTTTATTGAGTCAGTTTGCATTGCGGCTCAGACAGATGGAATCATCATTAACTTAAAAACCGGTTCAGAAACGTGGTGACTGAATCCCAATACAATGTCGGGTCTACATCCGCGCTGGCCGCGTGGGCCGCGCCTTCAATGATCAGCAGCTCTTTCTCCGTCGGGCAGGCTTCATAGACCTGATAAACCATCTCTGTCGGCACATAGGTATCGTTGCTTCCGTGAATGAACATCATCGGCACTGCTGCCTTTTTCAGCTGTTCTACAGCTGACGCTTCTTTGAAGTGATAGCCGGCGCGAATCCCGGTCATGATATCCGCGGTTGCCAGAAACGGAAATTCCGGCAAGCCGAAGCGGTAATCCAGCTGATTTTTAAACATATCATATACCGAAGTGTAGCCGCAGTCTTCAATGATCGCTTTGACTTGGGAAGGCAAGGCTTCCCCTGCGGTCATCATCACGGCCGCCCCGCCCATCGAAACGCCGTACAATACGATTTCCGCATCCGGATCCTGGCTTACAACCTGATCGATCCAGAGTAAAAGGTCCTTGCGGTCCAGCCAGCCCATCCCGATATAGGATCCGTTGCTTTCGCCATGCGCGCGGTTATCCGGTGTGATGACCGTGTAGCCCAGCTGGGAAAAATGCCGGGCTTCCGTCTGCATCGCTTCTTTATTCGAGGTATAACCGTGGATGACCAGAGCGTAGCGATGCGACGCAGGATCCGCGGTGTATTGCAGCGCGCGCAGTGTCAGCCCATCCTGACTGACGATTTCTTTCTTTTCCATGGAGACGGTTTTCAGCCAGAGGTCGGTCAGCCGCTGTTCCTCGGCTTTGTTCGCTTCCTCGTTGCCATAGGTTTCATTGACCGGCGCTTTGCCGTCATTGGCGGATTGCGGTGCCTGATCGGCGCGGTAGAGCGCGTAATCGACCAGATAATTGCCGGCCCAGAAGCTGCCTGCAGTCAAGGCGGCAATCATGACGACGAGCACCGATATGAAAATTTTCGTTTTTTTCTTCATGCGGATTCATCCTCTTTTCAGGTCGGTTCGTTGAGAACCTGAACGAGGAAACAGTATAGCAGAATTTAGTTTGTATGTCAAAATAAATCATTTTACATCCTTGCCCGATTGCGGAATTTCCAGAGTGTCCGGGATTCCACAGGAAAGGCTGAGGGAAGAAGAGTGGTGGACAACGGGATTTCAAATGCACAATCTGCGGTTAATTCCGCGGCAGACATAAAAAAAGCTGCCCGCTTTCGCGTTCAGCTGTTTGTTTTTATCTGGTGCGGTAGGTGGGACTTGAACCCACATGGTTTTACCCACACGCCCCTGAAACGTGCGCGTCTGCCGATTTCGCCACTACCGCATGATCGTTAAACAGTCATTTTTCCGACTGCTTTTATATATTACACTAAAACGCTGCGCAGTGCAAGAGTTTTTTTATTTTTTCTAACCGGTTAAACTGAATTTTTTCTCTTTTCGACTTCACCGCCGGTGTTTGAGAGCGAAAATCAGGATAAAGAAGCATTCATAACGATATCCCGGCACGCAAGCAAAAAAGACAATTTAGGCAGTTTGTAGGAAACTCTGCAAACCATATTGCATTTTATAAAGAGTAGAGTATAATTGGTTAACATAGTTAAATATTAAGTAACTTAACTATCCAGACAAAAGAGGTGACCGGTATGGATGAACAGGAAATTGCTCAAAAACTGATGCGGCTGATTTACGACATGCGCCAGCGCAGCGAATCTCGCGGACGCAAGAAGAAAACGATGAATTCCCGGGATATGATGATTCTGCACGGAATTCTTCATCTCAACCCCGAAGGAATGATCAAAATGAGCCAGATCAAGGACTATTTCCACGTCAGTCCGGCAGCGGTATCGCAGGGAATCCGTTCCTTTGAGCAGCAGGGATGGGTCGAGCGGGTACTCCTGGACAACGACCGGCGCAGCGTCTACATTCGGGTGACGGAGAAAGGCCGCGAGCTGATGCAGAAAAGAGAACAGGAATTCTGTGATCAGCTGACCGCCTATTTCCGCTATCTGGGCGAATCCGACAGCCTGGCTTTAATCCGCACGCTGGAACGGACGATTGAATATTGTCAGAGTCTGGCAAGCCGGGATTCGCAGGAAAAGTAAGAAAGGAGTTTTTTATGGTCAGGATCAAAAAGGTGAGAATCACCCAGTATTTGAAACCGTTCGCGCTCTCCATCGCGGCGGTTATCGTGCTGTTGTTTGCCCAGGCTCAATGCGAGCTGGCGCTGCCGGATTACATGGCCGACATCGTCGACGTCGGGATTCAATCCGGCGGCATTCGCAGCGCGGTTCCGGAAGTGATCCGGAAAAGCGAAGCGGAAAAACTGGCAATGTTTCTTAATGACGAACAGCAGCAGCTGTTTCTTTCAAGCTATACGCTGGTGGACGCCGGACAGGCCAGCGCAAAACAGATCAAACAAGCTCCGTTAGTCGAACAGGAACCGGTATATTTCCTGAATTCGCTGACTGACGAGGCACGTGCCTCGCTCAATTCGATGTTGGCGCGGGCGGAAATGATCGTCGTCAGTCTCCCCGGCTTAAAGAATAGCGAGGAATTCAAAGAATTAAATCTGCCGGAGGACGTCGATCTGTTTTCCCTGCTGAGGCAGCTGCCGCAGGAAGTCATTGACGACATCGTTGCCAGGATCGACGCCAGTCTGGAAGTGGCTGGTGAAAATGCGTCACCGGTAGCGTCAGCCCAGTTTATTAAAATGGAGTATCGGGCAATCGGCATCAATACCGATTCAATTCAGCTCAATTACATTTTCAGCAGCGGCTTGCGGATGTTGGGAATCGCGTTGTTTGGAACGATCTGCGCGATCATCGTAACGTTTCTGGCTTCGCGGATTGCGGCCGGCGTTTCCCGCAATCTGCGGCTGGCGGTTTTCAGCAAGGTTGAAAATTTCTCATCTGCGGAATTCAATCAGTTTTCCACCGGCACGCTGATCACCCGGACGACCAACGACGTTCAGCAGATTCAGCAGGTGCTGGTCATGTTTATGCGGATTGTCGTGTATGCGCCGATCATCGGCGTCGGCGCGATCATCAAGGTGCTGAACACCAACGCGTCGATGACCTGGATCATCGCCCTGGTCGTCGTGGTCATCATGGCGATCATGGGCGTGGCGTTTGCGGTCGTCATGCCGAAGTTCTCAATCATCCAGAAACTGCTGGATAAGATGAACTCCGTCCTGCGCGAATTTCTGGACGGCCTGCCGGTTATCCGGGCGTTCAATACCCAGGGGTATGAAGAAAAGAAATTTGATCAGGTCAATACCGATGTGACGAAAACCAACCTGTTTGTCAACCGCACACTGGCGCTGTTAATGCCGATGATGATGCTGGTGATGAACTGCGTCGGCATCCTGATCGTCTGGGTCGGCGGCCATCAGATCAATCTGGGCACGCTGCAGGTCGGCGACATGATGGCGTTTATTCAGTACAGCATGCAGATCATCATGGCGTTCTTAATGATTACGATGGTTTCGATCATGCTGCCGCGGGCGGTGGTTTCGATCAAGCGTGTGCTGGAAGTGCTGAATTGCCCGCTGTCGATCGCCGATCCGCAGCAGCCGAAGTCGTTTGATCCTCAGCAGCATGGCTACGTTGAGTTTAAAGACGTGGCGTTTCGCTATCCGGGCGCTGAGGAAAACGTTCTGGAAAACATTTCGTTCCTGGCCCGTCCGGGACAGACGACGGCCTTTATCGGTTCGACCGGTTCCGGCAAATCCACGATCGTCAATCTGGTACCGCGCTTCTTTGATGTCACGGCGGGCTCGATCGAGGTTGACGGCGTGGATATCCGCGAGGTCAGTCAGCAGGAACTGCGCCATAAGATCGGTTATGTACCGCAGAAGGGCGTGTTGTTCTCCGGCACCATCGAATCCAACCTGCGCTATGCCGACGCCGATGCCGACTGGCATCAGCTTAAGCAGGCAGCGGAAATTGCTCAGGCGAGCGAGTTCATCAACGCCAAACCGGAAGGCTACGACGCGCCGATCGCACAGGGCGGCACCAACGTTTCCGGCGGACAGAAGCAGCGGCTGTCGATTGCCCGCGCTCTGGTCCGCAATCCGGAAATCTATATTTTCGACGATTCGTTCTCCGCGCTGGACTTCAAGACCGATGCGGCGCTGCGCAAAGCCCTCAACGAGCTGTGCCAGCGGACCGGCAGCACGGTGCTGTTGGTCGCGCAGCGAATTTCGTCGATCATGCATGCCGATCAGATTGTTGTGCTGGATAAAGGCCGTATCGCCGGAATCGGAACGCATGATGAGCTGATGAAGACCTGCGAGGTGTATCAGGAAATTGCGTATTCGCAGCTGTCAAAGGAGGAATTGGATCATGACGAACACGAAGCATAATCCGAAACCGATGATGCGCGGTCCGATGGGACGGGGACATGGAATGCGCGGCGCCGGCGAAAAGGCCAAAGATTTCAAGGGCACGATGAAGCAGCTGCTGCGCTACATCAAGCCATATTCTTTATCCATGGTGTTTGGAATTCTGTTTGCGGCCGTCGCGACCGTCATGACGGTTGTCGGTCCGAAAATTTTAGGCAAAGCGACGACGGAACTGGCTGTTGGACTGAGTGCGAAAGCGATGGGAACCGGAGGCATTAATTTCGGCAGGATCGCTGAAATTCTGATTTTCTTATTATGTTTGTTCGGTTTATCAGCCCTGTTTCATTATTTCCAGAACTGGCTGATGGCCAGTGTCGCGCAGAAGGTTTCCTACAACCTGCGCAAAGCGCTGGCCGAGAAGATCGACCGGCTGCCGTTTAAATATTTTGACACGCATTCGCATGGAGATCTTCTGTCGCGGGCGACCAACGACGTCGACACGGTCTCGCAGACGCTGAATCAGTCGCTGGCGAATATCATCACGGCGCTTGTCCAGCTGTTCGGCTTCACGATTGTGATGTTGTCCATCAGCTGGGAAATGACGCTGATGGCCTTCTGTGTTCTGCCGCTTTCAGCGATCCTGGTCATGCAGATCGTCAAGCGTTCGCAGCGGTTCTTCGCCCGTCAGCAGGAAGCTTTGGGCGCAGTCAACGGCCATATTGAAGAAATGTATTCCGGGCATATCGTCATGAAAGCGTTCAACGGCGAGGAACGTTCGATCGCGGAATTCAGTGAGAATAACCAGCGGCTGTACGATTCCGCGTGGAAATCGCAGTTCTTAAGCGGCATGATGCAGCCGTTAACAACGCTGATCGGCAACCTCGGCTATGTCGGCGTCTGTATCCTGGGCGGCTGGCTGGCGATCAGGGGCGCGATTGAAATCGGCGACATTCAGGCTTTTATCGCCTATGTCCGCAACTTTAATCAGCCGATCAACCAGCTGTCTCAGTCGATGAACGTCCTGCAGTCGACAGCGGCGGCGGCAGAGCGGGTCTTCGAATTCTTAAACGAGGAAGAAGAAGTCGCTGAAACCACAACGCCGGCGCCAGTTCGCGACCGGCACGGCAAATCCCTGATTCAGGGACAGGTGACGTTTGAAAACGTTCATTTCGGCTACAATCCGGACAAGATCATCATCAATGATTTCTCGATGTTCATCAACGCCGGCAAGCGGGTTGCCATCGTCGGGCCAACCGGCGCGGGTAAAACGACGATCGTCAAGCTGCTTATGCGGTTCTATGAGCTCAACGGCGGAACGATTTATGTCGATGGACAGGATATCAGAAATTACAAGCGGTCAGATCTGCGCTCGCTGTTTGGCATGGTGCTTCAGGACGCGTGGCTGTTTGACGGCACGGTCATGGAGAACCTGCGTTACGGACGGCTGGACGCGACGGATCAGGAAGTCATCGCGGCGGCCAGGGCGGCGCATGTGGACCACTTTATCCGCACGCTTGATCATGGCTATCAAACGATGATCGACGAGGATTCCGGCAATATTTCGCAAGGGCAGAAGCAGTTGTTAACGATTGCGCGGGCGTTCCTGGCGGATCCGAAGATTCTGATTCTGGACGAAGCGACGTCCTCGGTCGATACGCGGACGGAGGTCCTGATTCAGAAGGGCATGGAAACGTTGATGAAAGGCCGCACAAGCTTCATCATCGCGCACCGTCTGTCCACGATCCGCGACGCCGATCTGATTCTGGTCATGAAGGACGGCGACATCGTCGAAGCGGGCACGCATGATTCGCTGATGGCGGATAACGGCTTCTACGCTTCCCTGTATAACTCACAGTTTGAGGATTGTGAATAAAAGAATCTATATTCAGTCTGAGAACAGGCAACTGCGGTTTGGATCGCTGCAGCGATGATTGTTTTCGTTAAGCAGGATGGTTTATGGAAAAGGAATTTTGATATTTATCGTCAGCGGATTGCGGGCCAGTGTTGGGCTGCAGCTCGTCTGGATAAATTTCTTCCTTTTCCTTTTTTAGTGCGGCGATGGATAAAAGTGCTGCCAGAGTGGAAGCAATAAAGCAGCGGATTTTTAAAGTGCAGGGTGAAGCCGGATTCAATGGAGGAATTGCAGGGGAGCGGCATCGCGGATGCGCTGCCAATGCAATCTGAACGCCTACAATACGCCACTATCGCTTGTGATCATTCAAAATGATAAAAAACAGTCATGATCACCGATCAGACAGCAGGGATTGCAGCGTGTGAAATTGCGGCTTCTTTGGAAAAGGCCGCAGGGCAGGAAGACCGCTCACAAATCAGCAAAGCCATGCTTTGATCTTTGATCAAGACTGCCGCCGGCGGTTCCCCTGACTGCGTGAAAGCAGGGGGAAAAGACGGGATTTTGCTTTCAATCATTGCGAAATTCGAATGAGAGTCTTACATTTCCATGACTTTGAACGGGCGGCAGGAGAAACCGGAAAAATTCCGTGTATAATAAAATCAGAAAAGAAACGATGTTATCCTGCAGGCGAAAGTGACGGTTGAAGCGCACCGAAGAAGCAGATTTCAGAAAAACAGAATTCGACAGCTTGAAGATCTCTGCGAAAACGGATTCAGCCCGGGTGTTTTTGCGCAGTCTCAGGATGACAGAATTCAGGTTTTTAAGCTTTGCGCTGAAAGATTGTAATGAATTGCCTGGACAAAAAGGAGGGATATCATGAAGAAAAGATTAAGACATCTGATCATGATCGGCGGATTGTCGCTGGGATTGTTCTTCTCGCTGCAGCCGGCTGCAACTCAGACGCTTGCGGAAGAGCGAACAGGCGAGGTTTTGCCTGCGGCCGCCCCGGGACGGCTTGTCCTGAATACCGGCATGAACCGGACCGGGAAACGGACGGCCAGACAGGCTGGCGAAGTGACGATCGCCTCCTTTGACCCGTTGGAACCGAACGTTGCCGAACAAACCGTAGCGGTGGGCACGGCTCTGTCAAAATTGAACCTTCCGGAATCGTTATCCGGGACGGATTTGGAAAAGAATCCGCTGCCAGACATTCCGGTTAGGTGGAAAGCGAAGGACGCAACTTACGATCCGTCAAAACCACAGGATTATATATTTATCGCTGAACCTGGCTCAGGCTATGTTCTGGCGCCGGCTGCGGCGCTGCCGGAAATTGTGGTCACGGTGACCGGCTTCGAGCCGACGACGCTGCCTGAAAACTATGTGCGCGTCACGGTGAAGGCGGGCGAGCTGAAGACCAAGGTGGAAAAGGGACAGGTCTTGCCGCAGAAGATCGCGGCCTTGTTTATCGAAGGTACGCTGAATGAACAGGATATGAAGTACATTCGCGGAACCTTGACGAATTTAAAAACATTGGATTTGGAAAAAACAGCGCTGATTACCATTCCCAACGCGGCTTTCTCAAGCATGACTTCCCTGGAAAACCTCGTTTTGCCCGCGTCAGTGAAGACGATCGGTGAACAGGCGTTGAAGGACTGCACGCATTTGACCGCGGTGAATCTGGCGGGGGTCAATGTCGTTGGCGACAGTGCGTTTGAAGGCTGCGCCAGTCTGGGAGCCGTTAATCTCTCCCAGGTTCAGACCTTGGGAGAAAAAGCCTTTACCGGCTGTTCCAATCTGACGCTGGCGGCGGATACCAATTTAAGCCAGGCGCTGAAAACGATCGGCGAATCTGCTTTTGAGAATTGCGGAAAACTGACGGGTGTGGATCTGTCCCAAGTTGAGGCGATCGGGGCCGCCGCTTTCAAAAACTGCGAAAAGCTGACGCTGAAAGCTGGAACCAATCTGAATGAGAAAGTAACGATAATTCATCCGTTCACCTTCACCAGCTGCACTTATCTGACGGCCGTCGATTTATCGCATGTCGTCATGATCGGCGACAGTGCGTTTAAGAACTGCGGTCGTCTGGGCGAAGTGGATTTATCGCAGGTTACCCTGCTGCAGGACTCTGCGTTTGAAGACTGTCATCAATTAAAGCTCAAGGCTTCGACGAATTTGAATCCGGGATTAAGCGTCATCGGCAACCGGGCGTTCAGCCAATGTGCAGCCCTGACGCAGATTGATTTGTCACATGTCGAAACGATCGGTGAGGAAGCTTTCGCTCATTGCGCTTCGATCAGCGAAGCCAATCTGATCAAAACGACGACGCTGGGCGCCGGAGCCTTTAAAAACTGCACAGGCTTGAGCGTGCTGGGAATGCCGGCGAACAAGCCGAACTGGCAAACTACTCCGTTTGAGAATGTGCCGGCCGTCTTACTGCTGTTTGAAAACAGTCAGACGTATGCGGATTTATCTGTATTTCCTTCCGGTTCTTCTGTTCCGGTCATCGAAGGAAAGGATATCCAGGCCGGGGAAACGCTGGAATTGACGATAAAACCGCAGATCAACGGGAACGTCACATATCAATGGAGCTTTAACGGAACTCCGCTGAGTGCGCAGACAAATCCGACTTTGAAAATTGATCAGGCGCAGGCCAGCCACAGCGGCGTCTATCAGTGCGACCTGACCTGGGGACCTTTTGTTCAGCGGGCGGAAAAGACGGTAAAAGTGACGGAAATCATACCAACGCCAACCCCGACGCCAACGCCGACCCCGAAACCGCAGCCGGTGCACGAACACAATTATGGGCCGATGCAGTCCGATCCGACCTGGCATTACCGCGAATGCCTTGACGGCGACGGCGCCAAGGCGGAAATCGCGGAGCACACGCCGGGCGACTGGATCATCATTGAAAAGGCCACCGCGACAAAACCGGGAAGCAAAAAGAAAGTCTGCACCGTTTGCGGAAGACAACTGGAGTGGCAGGAAATCCCGGCCACCGGTCCGGAATATGCGCAGAAAACATTGAAGTCCAAAGAGAACGGGATTCAGATTCACGGCGAGTTCAGCTTTAACTCGGCGCTGGCGGCCTCCGCGGAACTGCCGCATAAGGAAGGGTCTTGCGATGCATGCGACGCAATTCGTGAGCAGCAGAAGAAGGACGGCTGGCTGTCTGGCTATCGGCTGCAGCTGAAGGCGGGAAAATACCGCGGCTCGCTGACGATTGAAATTCCGGTGGATCAAAAAGACGGAACGGAATTAAACGTATGGATTTGTCAGAATAAAACATGGGTGAAAGATACGAAAAAAGTGACGTCCAAAACGATAACCCTCACTATGGACAGCTGGCCTGATTATATTGGATTCTCTGAAGTACCGGTTGTGATCAGCGGACTTCCAGGTTCCCTGAATTTAACGGTCGGCGAACAAACGACGCTGAAACCGCAGCCGGAGGGCGGCAGTTGGGAATACGATCCCTCAGTTCTGGAAATCACAGGACAGGACAGCTATACTGTAAAAGCGCTGAAGACCGGTGAAACGACGATTACCTATTCAGCGGGCGGCGAGCGGTTCAGTCTGAAAGTTCAAGTCGCAGAGAAAGCGGCGGAACCTGAACCGGAAGTAAAGAAAACCGGAAGCATCGTTCCGTTTGCGATTGGGATTCTGGTCTTTGCGGCGGTCGTACTGATCGGCGGCGCCGTGTTCTTGAAGCGGCAGATTGATCAGTCTCAGGGCTGATCAAAACCACGGGGAAAGACATCGGTCACACGCTCCTTGACGAGGCGCAAACCGGGTGAACCCGGCGCGCAGGACAAGCGGAATCAGCGGCAGAACCTGCAGTGAGAGCTTACAGCGAGAGGATGAAAATCGTCTCGCTTTTTTGGCGGCGATCAAGCAGCCGGACAGCCGCGGCCTTTCACGGAGACGACGCAGCGTGAAACCGCTTTCTCAGGTCAGAATATCTGCATTTTCTTTTTTGGCGCACTCTGTTATAATGGTCTCAATTCAATAGAAGAGACAGGGGGAGTGGCTGTGGATAACTTCTTGATTGCCAATATTGCGCTGGACATTTTCTGCCTGATCTTATCGCTCATCCCGATCATCTATCTTGGAAACGATCATCGTTGGCATCAGAAATTAAACCGCTATTTTCTGGGGGTCAGCGTTTCCAACGGATTGATGATTATCGGTGATCTGGGCGACTGGTGCTTCCGGGATATCACAACTCCGTTGATGATGACAGCGGCAATCTTGCTGGTTGTCCTGTATTATGTCAGCTCCGCCTTTGTCCTGTATTTTTTTGCCCGTTACATCGATGAATATTTGAAACTGACGCATCCTGTAAGAACGATCTTTTTGCGGAGTATCACGCTGTTGTGCGGCGTACAGATTTTCTTCGCGCTGATCAGTCCGCTGACCGGAGCGATTTTTACCATTACCGCCGCCGGCTATCAGCGGGGTTCGCTGTTTTTGATATCCCAGCTGGTTCCGCTGTTCTGTTATTTGTCGTTTACCTGGCTGGTCGTACTGAATCGAAAAAAGCTCATCCGCCGTGAAGTGATCTTCTTTTTGTTGTATATCTTTATTCCGCTTGGCGCCGGGGCGTCGCAGATGTTTCTTCGCGGGATCGCGGTGGTGAATGTCGGCGTAACGCTGGCGCTGTTGTTTATCTTTGTCAATATTCAGTCCGAGCGTGATCTGCTGATCCGGCAGCAGGAAAAAGAATTGGCGGAATCCCGGGTTGAAATCATGCTTTCGCAAATCCAGCCGCACTTTCTATACAACACGTTGACAACAATCTGCCAGCTTTGCGATGTGGATCCCCATCAAGCGAAAGCGGCAATCCGGGATTTTTCATTGTTTTTGCGCGGAAATATGGATTCGCTGGAAAGCAAGGCGCCGATTCCTTTTGAACAGGAGCTTCTCCATGCGGAAAATTATCTGTCACTGGAACGTCAGCGCTTTCAGAACCGGCTTAAAGTGGTTTATGAAATTACAGCGCGGGATTTTTCGATTCCCTCGCTCACGCTGCAGCCGATTGTGGAAAACGCCGTGCGCCATGGCGTATTGAGAAGGGAAGAAGGAGGCACCGTTACGATCCGGACTGAGGAAACGCCAGACGCTTACCTTGTCATCGTCGCTGACGATGGTTTGGGTTTCTCTGATAAATTTGAAGAAGACAATCAATCTCATATCGGAATTAAAAATGTAAGGGAGCGGCTGGGGATGTTATGCGGCGGAACGCTGACCTTGCAAAGTACGCCGGGCAAAGGGACTGTGGCGACCATCATGATTCCCAAGGAAGGAGCAACGTTATGAATTATATCGCAGTCGACGACGAACCTTTCGCGCTGAAAGATCTGGAGGAAGCGCTGGCGGAAGCGGCGCCGGACAGTGTCTTACGAACGTTCGGCGTTCCCAGCGAGGCGCTGGCTTATGTTCGTGATCATCCTTTCGACGCCGCGTTTCTGGACATCGAATTGGGAAGTATGAACGGATTGGTGCTGGCAAAAAAATTGAAAGATCTTTGTCCGCAGGCGCATATCATTTTTGTCACGAGCTATAAACAATACGCGCTGGGCGCGATTCAGATGCATGCGACAGGTTATTTGTTAAAGCCGGTCACAGCGGAGGCTCTGCGCCGGGAACTGACCTTTGCCTATGGCGAAGCGCTGCGGCAAAAGCGGGTGCGGGTGCAGACCTTCGGCGGCTTTGATATTTTTGTGGATGGCCGTCCTGTCACGTTTAAACGCGCAAAATCCAAAGAACTGCTGGCTTATCTGATCGACCGGCGCGGCGTCAGCGTGACGGCGGCGGACGCCTGTGCCGCATTGTGGGGCGATGCTTCGATTAAGGCCAGTAAAAAAGGGTACTTCCGGATTGTTGTCAAGGGATTGCGGGAAGCGCTGCAGGCGGCGGGCATCGAAGAAATTCTGCTGCGCTCATGGAACAGCCTCGCGATCCTTCCGGAACGGCTGGATTGCGACAGTTATCACTTCCTGGACGGCGATCCGCAAGCTGTCAACAGTTATCGTCACGATTATCTCTGCTGCTATGAATGGGCGGAATTCCGCCTGGAATAAACGCAGAACTTTCATCATCAGCATATCCGGCTTCCTCATGGGAGTCTTTTTTTTGCGTGAAATGCATAGCCGGTTTGTAACGGATTTGTAACGGGACGTGTGGTAACATTATTAAAATTGAGGTGATCACGATGGGGATTTTAGTCGTGGGCCGGCGTAAGGCGAGCTTGAAGACCGGCATGGTTATTTAAAGCCGCAATACGCCGAGTTCCTGAAGGTGCAGGCAGGATAAAATTGCCGATTGGAGTTTACAGCGAGGCTCAGGCCCGACCGGTGGTTTTGAGTTGAGCATTTAGTTTTGACGTTGAGCTTAAAGAGGTCATCGTTTTCCAACCGCAGAAAGAAAAGAAGGAGAAAAATAAATATGAATCCAACAGTACAGGAATCTGATCAAAAAATCCGGACTGTGAAACGCAACGTCAAGTCCCGGGAACAGCTTGAAGAGGAAAATCAGGCGCTGCAATACGACGCGGAACATGACTGGCTGACGGGTCTGTATAATCGCAAAGCCATGGAACGGCTGTGCAATGAATGGCTGCTTGATAAAAATACAGGAATTTTAATCATGATGGATCTGGATTATTTCAAGCAGGTGAACGACCGGTATGGTCATATCACCGGCGATCAGGTCCTGCAGAACGTTGGTTATGTGTTGATAAAAATGCTGCCGCCCGACAGTCTGATCAGCCGTGTGGGCGGCGATGAATTCACAGTATTGCTCAGAGGACAGGATGAAAAGAAAGCTGAGCAGCTGTGCACGCAGCTTCGCCAGCGACTGCGGCATATACGTCTTCGCGAATGCCTGAATCTGCGATTGGACGTCACGATTTTTCAAACGGCTTCCATGCCTGGCGATACGTATCAGAGAATGTACGATCGGGCGGATCAGCAGATCATACAGAAAAAACATGTCCGCAATATCCGCAAGATGGAGTTAAAGCGGCAGGAAGAAAACGGCGGAGTGACGCTCGATATGAAGTTAATCGCTTCACAAATGCACGAAAGTCACGCCCGCCCGGGTTCCTTCTGTCAGGATTATGAAACGTTTAAAGCAATTTACCGCTTTGCCGAACGGAAAATGTGCCGTTCTCAGGAATCGGCCTTTCTTCTTTTATTCACTCTGACGGACAACAAGGGCGACTTTCCGGCATTGGTGCGCCGCGATGAGGAAATGGATATTCTGGGGGTGATTATTCATGATCATCTGCGGATGAGCGATGTTTTTACGCAGTACAGCAGTTGTCAGTATCTGGTTATGGTTTCTGATATAACCCTTGATAACGCAGATAAGCTCGCGGATCGGATCACCCGGACTTTTTATCAGAAACATACAAACGGTTGTCCGCACATCCTGTTGCGTTACAGCTATCCGCTGCAGCCGACTCGCGTCGAAGTGCACCGGAGAAATGAAGAAAATGCGGCTTCACGCCGCTAAAGCATCCCGGCGTAAAAGTCGGCGCGGCATCTTAAATCCTTAGAAGCAAAGCTGAAAAAACTGTTTTGCGTCAGCGGCCTCAAAGCAGCGGTCAATCTTTTGTATCCATAATCAGATATAGGGGGTATTTGATCTATTTAAAAACCTGACGGTTATAAGTCCTTCGTTCGGTGAGACTGCGGTGATTCGCATTCTGCGTAAAAGGAAAGATGCGAAAGCGGTGGATGGCGGACGCAGGAAAAAAGACAAGGTTCAAAAGGAGAGGGCATATTGCAGGTATGAGGGAATCAGCCAGATCATACTGTAAATAGAAACTAACGCGGCCATCTTTGGCATAGGGCTGCCATTTTGTGACAGCGACCGTGGTCCGGATCATCATAAAAAGACTGGCAAATTTCCGTTAATTTGACTGAAATGATGAAAGAAGAAACGCAGATAGCATCTTTGATAAGTGAGGGAGGGGGAATTTGATGAAAAAACAGACATGGAAAATCGCGGCATTCGTGATTCTGGGGATCGGCGCTGCGGCCTCATTCCTCGTTGTTCGCCCGATGGAAAGCAAAAGCCCGCCGCTGCGCCGGGGAATGTTTGAATGGCAGGAGGAGCGGGTGGTTGATCGAAAAGACGTTGACGAGCTGATCGGCAGATTTCAGATTACCGACTGGGTTCAGGAACTGAGCGTTCCGGTTGACCGCAAAACGACAGCCGCTTTTGTCCGTCATCTGCATCAGGCAAAGGTGAAAACTTACGCGCTGGTTGGCGAAACCGATTGGGGCTATGAGGCCGACGGTGCATCCCTGATTGCATATCTGGAAGAACTCGTCCGGTATAACGATCAGGTCACACCGGCGGAACAGCTTGTCGGCGTGATGGTCGACGTGGAGCCGTACACTCGTTCGCGCTGGAAGGAAGATCCTGCCGGACACATGGAAACCTATGTTTCCGGGATGATCGCAGCTTACCGCTACGCGCAGAAGCACGATCTGATCTTCATCGCCTGCATTCCCCGCCATTATGATGACCAGGGCCTGACGGAGCTTCTGGAAATCCTGATCCGGGACGGCTGCGATGAGGTGGCGGTCATGGATTATGACTGCGGGGCGGAAGTCGAGAAACTGGAAACGGAAGCCCAGCTTACAAAGAAATATGGGAAGGTTCTGCACTGCATCCTGGAATTTCAGCAGGTGGGCAAGCACGGTCTGACGGAAGACAAGACTTACCGCAACAAGGGGCTGGCCGCGGCAGAGGCGGCCTGGAAACAAGTCGATCAGGCATTTCCATTGATCAGCATCGTTCATGATTATCACTGGTCGAAGCCGCTGATTGAAATGATGGAGGAGAGTCAATGAACGAGGTACTGCGGCAGGAACGGAAATTTCTGATTTCAGCGACGCAGCGGGCTCGTTTCGAGGGCCAGCTGGACGCGCTGCTGCATCAGGATACCCATAACGGCGATCTTGTGCAGGGGGGATATCGGGTGCGATCGTTATATTTCGATACGCTGAGCGACCGGGATTTCAACGCAAAGATGGACGGCGTGGAGGAACGGCGGAAAATGCGTCTGCGTGTGTATCATCCTCAGGATAAAACTGCCTTTCTGGAAATGAAGCAGAAACAGGGTTCCAATCAGCTCAAGCGTTCGCTGCCCATCAGGTGCGAAGACGCCGTGCGGCTGATCGCAGGGGATTTCAGTCCGCTGTTAAAATACAAGGAAGCGTTCGCGGCGGAATGTTACGCCATTTTAAACCGTGAGCATTACCGGCCGAAAACGGTGGTCGAATATCGCCGCAAGGCGTATGTGCTGCCGGAGAACAGCATCCGCATCACGCTGGACAGTGAGATCCGGGCCAACGAGTTTCATTATGATATTTTTGACGGGGAGCTGGCGATGGCGCCGATGCTGGACCCGTGGAAAACCATTCTGGAAGTGAAATACAATCATTTCCTGCTGACGTATGTGCGCGACATTCTCCGCAGCTGCAATCAGAGCGAACTGTCCGCGAGCAAGTATTGCATGGCGCGGCGGATCGGGCTGCGATACACTGAATTTTATTAAAAAGGGGGTAACATCGAGTGAGTTCTTATTTATCGAATTTAATGCAGCAGATCGAGGCGCTGAACGCCGGGCAGATTCTGGCGCAGATTCTGATCGCGATCGTGCTGGGCTTCGTCATTTATCTTTCTTATTATCTGGCGCATGCCGGAACCGTTTACAGCCGCAAATTCAACGTCAGTCTGGTCGTTTTGACCGTGCTGACGACAGTCGTCATGACGGCGATCGGCAACAACGTCGCGCTGTCGCTGGGCATGGTCGGCGCGCTGTCGATCGTGCGTTTCAGAACGGCGATCAAGGATTCCCGCGACACCGTTTATATCTTCTGGGCGATCGTCGCCGGTCTGTCCTGCGGCGTCGGCGATTATATGACGGCGGGGCTGGGTTCCGCCGGGGTTTTTCTGGTGCTGTTGGTGCTGGGGCGGATCAAGAATGAAAACAGGATGCTATTGATCGTGCGCGGCGCACGCAGTACGGAGGAGCGGATCATGTCGGTTATCACGCATTATTTTGACGGCCGCCTGGATCTGCGCGTCAAGAACACAACCCGCGAAACGATCGAACTGATCTATGAAATTCCGCGGAAAACCTATGAAAAGAACCTCAGGAAGACCTCGAGCATTGACGAGGAATTATATCAGATCGAACATGTCCAGTATGTGAATATCGTCGCCCAGGACGATGATATCAGCAGCTAGAGGTCTGATCCATGCGTAAACGGACAATGGCCTGGCTGACGCTGGCGGCTGTGGTCGTGGTCAGCGGTACAGCCCAGCTGACCTTTGGAAAAATGCAGACACGGATTCATCAGCACCGGGAAGCGGCGCCCGCCTACGATCCATCCGCGGCGCTGGACTGCATTCGGGAGACGGAAATCTCGAAATATCAATATGATGAAGCGGCCGTCGACGTGGACCAGCTGAGCACGCATCTGCCGTTGGTGGTGATCGAAACGGACGAAGCAATTCCCGGCGTGCCTTATTATGGCGACGATCGCTCCCACCGCAAGATGACGATGACGTCAACCGGCGAGGAGTTTCTGGTCGCAAATATGAAAATTATCAATCAGGATGATAAGCTGAACACGCTTCAGGATCCGTCGTCGCTGAAGACACAGATTCGGATCCGCGTGCGCGGCAACACTTCGCGCTGGTTTGATAAACAGTCTTTTGCGATCAAGACAATCCACCACGACGGAGAAAATAAAAATGTATCAATCATGGGCATGGAAGCGGATCATGACTGGGCGCTGCATGGGCCGTTTCTGGACAAGACGTTAATGCGCAACTATGTCGCGATGAACCTGGCGGGCGAGCTGATGGACTATGCGCCGGACGTGCGGTTTTGCGAAGTGGTGATCAACGGTGAATACCGCGGCGTGTACGTGATGATGGAAACCGTCAGCACCGGCAAGGGCCGGATCGAAATCGAAAAGCCGAATAATACCCGCAACGTTACCGGTTATATCGTGGAGCTGGACAATGCGGCCCAGCCGGACCCGCGCAGCAAAGCGGATAATTTTACAAAATACGTGCAGATTCTGCGTAAAAGTGCGTTCTTCGATATCCGCTATCCGGGCAGCGAAGCGCTGACGCCTCCGTTGAAGGACTTTATTGAACGCGATCTCAGCCGGTTTGAAAAAGCGCTGTATTCTTTCGATTACGACAGCTCGCGCTACGGTTATAAAAATTTCATCGACATCGACGAATTCGTTGATTACTTCATTCTTATGGAAGTCTTTGTGCAACATGACACCGGCAACCTTTCGACCTTCTTCTACAAAGACGTCAACGGGAAATTCAAACCGGTCGTCTGGGATTTCAACAACAGTCTGGGCAATGTTTCCGACAGCTCCGACGATGACTTTCTGATCCGCCAATTCGTCTCCGTACAGGCGCCGTGGTTCACGATGCTGATCAAGGACGAGGACTTTATCAATCAGGTCATCTACCGGTATCGCCAGCTGCGCGCAGGGATTCTGAGCGATGAACAGGTATCCGCCTATATCCAGGAAGTCGTCGATTATCTGGGACCGGCCGTCGACCGGAATTTTGCGGTCTGGGGCTACAGCTTTGATCCGGAAAATCTGGACAAACGCAATAAATTGTTGCCGGATGAAAAGAATCTGCGGTCCTATGAAGCGGCGGTGAAACAGTTTCATGACGCGTATCTGCAGCGGCTGGCCTGGCTGGATGAGCATATCGAAGTGCTCAGGCAGTATTGTCATGAATCCGCGGTCAAGAAGTATAACCATTAAGCCGGAAGGAGGAGAGCCTGCATGAAAAAATTTATTATCGCCTGCGCCGTGATCGTGATGCTCGCCGCCGGCGGGTTGTTTCTGTCTTCCCGCATCGGACTGACCTTTCAATGGGAAAGCCTGCGGAAAACGTCGGTGGAGACGTTTACAAAAGTTGAGGGCAAGACGATTCTTGTCGATCAGGGGCAGGGCATGGAACCTTTCGAGATCCGCGGCGCCAATCTGGGCAGCGGGATTCCGGGCCATTTTGCGACGGATTACGCGATTGATAAGGAAACCTATCTGCGGTGGTTCGCCGAAATTCAGGCGATGGGCGCGAATTGCATCCGTGTCTACACGCTGCTTCAGGATGATTTCTACAATGCGTTTTGGGAATACAACAAGGACCGCGAACAACCGCTCTATTTGATCCACGGCTTGTGGGTGAATGATTACACGCTGTTCTCCCACCGCGACGCCTACGATCCGGACTTCATGAACACGATGATCCAGGACAGCCGGACGTTAGTCGATATCATCCATGGAAACAAACGGTTTTCCTTAGGCGAGGGTCTGGGCAGCGGCTCTTACAACCATGATATTTCGCAATGGGTTCTGGGGTATATTCTGGGTGTGGAATGGGAAGACACGACGGTCGCCTTCACGGATCACATGCAGGACAAAAAGAATCAATATCATGGGAAGTACATGACGACCACTGACGATGCGTCGCCGTTTGAGGCGATGCTGGCGCAGGTCGGCGATAAAATCATCGAATATGAGACGCAGACCTACAAAGCCCAGCGGCTGATCGCGTTTGCCAACTGGCCGACGACGGACCCGCTTGAATGGGATTCGCTGGTCGAATACTACTTCCGTAAATTTGAACAGGTCGACGTCGAGCATATCCAGACAACCGACCGGTTTCTGTCGGGGCAGTTTGCTTCCTACCACGTCTATCCCTACTATCCCGATTACTATGGCTTTATGGACGTCATGGACATTGATGTTGAAAACAAGCGGCAGTTTGTCGACGCTGACGGCGTCTTCAATTCCTATCAGGCTTATCTGACGACGCTCAACGCGTATCACACGATGCCGGTTGTCATCGCGGAATTCGGGGTGCCGAGCTCACGCGGGCGGGCGCAGAGCGACCGCAACACCCACCGCGCCCAGGGCGGCATGTCCGAAGCGGATCAGGCAGAAGCGCTGAAAACCTGTTATCAGGATATCATGAGCGCCGGCTGTGCGGGATCGATCGTCTTCACGTGGCAGGATGAATGGTTTAAGCGGACGTGGAACACGATGGCCTATACCGATTTGACGAAAACACCGTATTGGAGCGACGTTCAGACCAACGAACAATTCTTCGGCGTGCTCGCCTTCGATCCGGGCGAGGAGAAAAGTGTCTGTTATGTCGACGGCGACGTGAGCGAATGGACCGCGGACGATCAAGTCCAGCTGACGGACACGCCCACCGGACAACTTTCGCTGGCTTATAAATACGATGAAAAATATCTGTATCTGTACGTCAACAAAGAAAATTATGATCCGCAGACAGAGAAGCTCTGGATTCCATTTGATACGACGCCGAAGACCGGCAGTACCCACTGCGATGGAATCCCGCGGTCGTTTGAGCGGCCGGCCGACTTTGTGCTGATCCTGGACGGGAAGGAAAACAGTAAGCTGATCGTGCAGAAGCGCTACGAAGCGCTGCGGGCGATCTATTCCCATCGCGTATATTTCGAAGACGCTTATCTCAACGCCCCGGCAAAGGATACCTCGGAATTTGTCGACATCAATCTGGTGCTGCAGATTCCTGACGATCCGCATGACGAGCTGGCCAATACGAAAGCGGATAAGGCGGAAACCTACAATACCGGTCAGCTTCGCCATGGCAACGCGAATCCGGAGAATCCGGACTTTGATTCGCTGGCCGATTTTATGATCCGGGGCGATGCGATTGAAATCCGTCTGCCCTGGTCGCTGCTGAATTTCCTCAATCCGTCGGAAATGATGATTCACGACGATTACTATGAGCATTACGGGATCGAAGGGCTGAAGATCCATGAGATTTATGCCGGAGTCGGACTGGCCGCTGATGAAGCAACGCCGATTCCGATGACCGATCTTCCGCTTCAAGGCTGGGGCCGGCATCCGACTTCGCATGAACGTCTGAAACAAGGCTATTACGCGATGCAGGATATCTGGGCGGGAAAGTGAGGCGGCATGCATGGTAATCCGGATTGACTATCTGATTTACGTTTACATGACGCTGTGTTTGTGCATGCTGGCGTACAATCTGTTTTATCTGGGAAAAAACAAGTGGATGCAGCGGCGGACGGAGAAACAAATCCAAAACCAGGCCCGCCGCTTACAACGCTTGTTGTTATTTCCCGAGAAGACGGCCGCCAACGTGGATGAGAAAATAAAGAAAGATCTGAAGAACACACATCATCTGGTTGTGCTGGAAGGAACCGTCGACGTGCTGGAACAGAATCCACTGACGGTAAAACTGCTGCAGGCCTGGCTGCCGACGCTGAAGCCGGTGTTTGCGGAGCTGATTGACGGGACGATGAAAAAAAGCGTAATGGAACGTTCCTACTTTGCCTATCTTGTTACACGTTTTAGACTGTGCGGACAAAGCCGCAATGATCCGATCGCGACGGCGATGATCCAGCTGACGGCGCAAGCTTCGATTTATTGCCGGGAGAATGCGTTGGGCGCCTTGTATCAGTGCGGAAGTATTGATCACATTGTCAAAGCGTATCGCGTCATGGGACGCCATGAAATCGAACACAGCCGCAAGCTGGTGACCGACGGATTGCTGGAATTTCATGGCGACCGGGAGCAGCTGGCGCAGGCTTTGTGGCAAAACTGGGATGAATTCACACCGCATTATCAGGTTGCGTTCATTGATTTTATCCGGATGGTTTCCGGGAATTTTCGGGAAACCTTATTTCCGCTGCTGAGTCAAACGGAGCTGGATCGGGAAGTGACCTTTGCCGTCATGCGCTATTTCCGCAAATATCCTTACCGTCCGGCCGGAACGGTGCTGCGTCAGACTGTCATCGACTGGGAAAAACAGGATTGGGAATATGCGGCGATCGCGGCGGCTTCCCTGGAGAGTTATCCCGAGATGGAAACCGTCAAGGCGCTGCTGGTCGGCGTGCAGAGCGATAACTGGTATGTCCGCGACAATGCTTCCGATTCGCTGCTGCAGCTGACGAAGCCGCTGGCCATTCTGGAAATGATCCGGCAGCTGAAGGATTCTTACGGCCGGGACATGCTGCGCTACAAGGCGCTGAGCGCCGGACTGCTTCAGCTGGATGAAAAGGGCGAACTGAGGGTCGCAGAAAATCGAATGGCGAAAAGTCCGAGGGGGTCATCGAATGAAATTCTAAGCGCAGTCATTGAAGCGGATTCATCGGAAGAAGCGCTTCCAGCCTTGCAGAAATGGGGGAATGCAGAATGATTGAATTTGTAAAAACCTTTCTGTTCTGCGTCGATGTTTTCTTCGTTCTCTATTTATTCGGATACAGTACGTTTTTATTTTTGTCAGTGATTGTCGGCTCGGTGGATTTGTATCAGAAACGCCGCGACGACGAGCTGAAAAATAACCTCAAGCGGAAGTTTTTTATCCCGATCAGCATTCTGGTTCCCGCCCACAACGAGGAAACCACGATTGTGGACACCGTCTGCACGCTGCTGAGACAGGATTATCCGCTGTTTGAAATCGTGGTGATCGACGACGGATCCACCGATGAAACCGCGCAGCGGATGATCGACTATTTCCAGATGCGCAAGATCGAGCGGCCGATCCGCCGTCAGCTTCGCTGCAAGCCGGAAACCGCGATTTACGAAGCGAAATCCAACAAGATTCAGCTGACGCTGATCCTGAAAGAAAACGGCGGCAAGGGGGATACGCTGAACATGGGCATCAACGTATCCCGCTTTCCGTACTTTATCTGCATGGACGCCGATTCGATGCTTCAAAAGGATTCGTTGTTTGAGATCGCCAAGCCGGTGCTGGAAAACGATAAGGTCGTAGCCTGCGGCGGCCAGGTGCGAATCTCCAACGGCATTGAAATGGTCGACGGCGAGGTCACAAAATATACCCTGCCGAAGCGGATCATCGTCGCGATGCAGGTGCTGGAATACGATCGTTCGTTTCTGGCTTCGCGGATTTTTATGGATCACTTCAACGGTAATCTGATCATTTCCGGCGCATTCGGTCTGTTTCAGAAAAAGATGGTGATTCTGGCTGGCGGCTACGATCCTTCGACGATGGGCGAGGATATGGAGCTGGTCGTCAAGCTGCATGTTTTCTGCCGTGCGAATCATCTTGATTACAGCATCCGCTATGCCCCGGATGCGATCTGCTGGACGCAGGGACCGGGGAATCTGCTCGATCTGATGAAGCAGCGGCGGCGCTGGCATATCGGCTTGTTTGAAAGTCTGACGCGTTACCGGTATGCGATCGGCAAGAAGGAATACGGTCTGATGGGAACGATTTCGTTTCTGTATTTCTGGCTGTATGAGCTGATGTCGCCGTATATTGAAGTCTTCGGTTTGTTTACGATTGTTTTATCGTATTTCGTCAATCTCATCAACGTTCCGTTTATGCTTTTATTCTTCGCGGTGTATGCCGGTTTCGGCTGTCTACTGACGGTCATCGCGTTCTTTACGCAGATCCATACCCGGCATATCCGGCTGACCTTTCTCGACGTTGTCCGCACAATTCTCTTAAGCGGCTTTGAGCTGGTCGGCCTCCGGTTTATTCTGATGCTGGTGCGGATGAACGCGCTGATCGGCTATCGCCGCAAGAAGAACGTCTGGGGCGATCTGAAGCGGTATACACATAACCGCCGGGAAACGCAGGAAGGAGGGAGTGAAGGATGAACAACAATTCGCGCCGGGAAGAGCGCAAGCTGATTTTCGGTACGCTGCTCGCTTTGTTTCTGATCGGTTTTGTTCTGGTCTATGGCGTTTTGACGCGGCAGAGCTATACGGACAAGGAACGCAACGGCACGCTGAAAACGATCGCGCAGGAACGCACGGTCACGCTGGTGGAAAGCGGCCGAACATCCTGGCGCTATTGGGATGAGGGAGAAAATCCCGATCCTTCGGCAAGTCTGCGGTGGACTGAGCCGGATTACGACGATTCCGCCTGGAAGAGCGGGACCGGTACATTCGGTTCCTATTATGGTCAGTTGAAAAAAATGGTTGACCGAAAAGCGCCGCGCAATCTGCTGAACTATGCTTTAGCGGATCAGCGGGCGATTCCGGTTTATTATTTCCGCACGGAATTTGAAGTCGGAGATCTGGGGAATGTCCGGTGCCTGACCGGTAAGCTTCGTTATGACGACGCCGTGATGATGTATCTTAACGGCGAGCTGATCTATGCCTCGAATATTCCGGACGGCGGGTATACCGCGGAAAATCCGTATGGTTCTTCCGCCCGCGTCGGTGAAGTAGAAAACGATATTTTTGTTATCAGCAATCTGAATTCGCTGAAGCCGGGACGCAACGTTCTGGCGGTTGAGCTGCATCAGCGCGACCAGACCAGTTCGGATATTTATTTCGATCTGAAAAGTCTGGAAACCTCCAGCGAAACCTCGCTCAGTCAGACGCTCGATCTGTCCGGACTGATTCTGGAACAGGGTTCAAAGAACGACGAGGTCATCGTCAACTGGCTGACGGATAAAAAAGGAACCTACGAGCTGATCTGGGCGCAGGGCACGGATAAAAGCGCGCTGCGCACCCCGGATGGCCGGAAGCTGATGGGTGGCCGGAAAACCGGCGTCGGCGGCGCGTTCAGCTATCATGGCAAGCTGAGCAACCTGCCTCCGGGCCAGCCGCTGGTGTATCAAATCGTCGATTTGCAGCACAATCTCAGCTCGGAAGTCTTCTCGTTTGAAGTCCGGCCGGCCGCGCCGCTTACTTTCGGGTTTGTCGGCGACGTTCAGATCCGGACGGAGCATCTTAAGGAGAATCAGGCTGGATGGGAGAAAGCGGTCAATACACTTTTGCAGCTGCAGCCGGACCTCAGCTTTATTTTGACTGCCGGCGATCAGGTCAACAGCAGCGACAACGAGAAAGCGCTGGAGGAATATAACGCCTTCCGCAGTCCGGCCGCGTTGAGACAAATTCCGGTTACGATCAACATCGGCAACCACGAGAGCAATACCGACCTGCTCGACAGCCAGTTTGACCGGCTGAAGAACGGATCAGATTTCTATTATGATTACGGCGATATCTTGTTCTACTCCTTGAACTGTATGAACACGGATACGCAGGCACATCTGGATAAACTCAGCCAGACGATCACGCGGCACAAACCGCGTTGGGTCATCGTCACGATGCACTATTCGCTCTTTGGCGGCAAGGATCGCTCTGCGGATGAAAAGGTCATGGCTGCCCGCGAGGCCTATGCGCAGGCTTTTTCTGACCTGAACGTCGACGTCGTGCTTTCAGGACACGATCATGTGTACTGCCGCTCTTTGCTGATGCAGGGCGAAATGGCCACCGGCCGGGCGGATGGGGACAAACGCAGCGGCGAAACGCTCTATGTTTCCGGCGGCACCCCATCTGGAAGCAAGTTCTATGAGCTTAAGGATAATCTGGCCGCGTATCTCGCTTACCGCATTCTTAAACAGGAAGCGACAGTTTCGCTGATTACCATTTCCGGGAATCAGCTGGTCCTGGAAACCTATGCCGTTGACAGCCGGGAGTTGATTGACCGGTGCGAATTGAATAAATAAAAAAAACCGCTGACATGCCAGCGGCTTTTTTAAGATTCTTGTTTTATGGTGGGATCGGTTTTATTCTTCACCGGTTTGATCCGAATCAGATCGTTTTGCAGCCAAAATGGCAAAAACAGATAGAAGACGGCGAAAAGCGCAATCAGAAAACAAATCATTCCTTCCCAAAGCGACTTGTCAGAAAACAGAACAGCGAGAATTGCCACTAGAACACAGCCAATCCAGGAAAGCGATAATTTGTAACGGGCATGACAATGCGGACATTCCAGCCGCATCGACAAAAGCGATCCGGGACGGATATGAAAACTTTTCTGACAATGGGAACAAACAACTTCCTGACGCATAAATTTACCCTCCTGCCACCGTGCGAAGCGATGTGAACAACGATTTTAAGCTGACTCCAACCAGCAGCAGAAAGCCGCTGAAATTGATCGGATCAAGAAAAAACGTCAGCGTGATCCAACGCAGAAACGCCAGGTAAAGCAGCGAAGTTTGGGCTGTAAGATAAAATTCACTAACCCAGGCGCTCCAAGCATAAAGACTGACTCCCAGCCAGTAGACAATATCCGGAAGCAGGGACTTCTTCCGGGTTTTTCAGAACAGAATAAGCATGATGAGAAAGAAGACGGTGAATAGAAAAGCGTAATCATAGACCGTGATGTCAGTACAATAAGGCGTGATCAGGTCGATATCCGGGCACGTACCTGCGGCTGTAATGGAACACAGGGGGACCGGGATCGGCCAGCCTCGTTTTTCCCAAATTCCAAGACCCAGCTGAATCAATAAAAACACGGCGGGAATTTCTTCGACCCGTAACAGCGCTTTCCAATGAAGTCTTTTCATCTTTTGTATCCTCTTTCTTTTATTATAAAGCAACAGATGAAAAAAGACAGAGGCGGCGATGTTTTTTTACCGCTTCTTATTCCAGAAGAACGATCAGGTTGGACCGCGCTGAGCGCTCACCTGCCTCTGACCCATGCATAAACGTTGAACGGGAGGAGGAAGCGGTAAAACGACAGTCGTCCCGGGATAAAATTCTTTGTTAAAAACATTGACAACCTAACAAATTGGAAATACACTAAAAACGGCAGCCGGATGATAAACCGGCGAAAGAGGGAGGTGGAAAGCATGGATAACCCGGGCGGTAGTTGCAGGCAAGGCATCAATAAAACGGGAAGTTCATTCTTTCCTCTCCTGGAGGGCGAGTCTGCCCGAAATTAAAGCTCCAGGACGTTTTATTCATGCTTTGCGAACTTGAAGAACAAACTTGAAGGAGGGCAAAGTATGACGGTTAAAAACATCACTGAGCTTTTGCATGCGAAAAAATACGCTCAGATCAAAAAAGAACTCAACGAGATGAACAGCGTGGACCTGGCGGAATTGCTGGAACAATTCCCGCAGGAAAACATGGTCGTCCTTTTCCGCCTGATCGCCAAAGAGACGGCCGCGGAAGTCTTCACCAACATGAATACGGAGATGCAGCAGGCTTTGATCAGCACATTTACCGAGAAAGAACTGAAAGATATCTTCGAGGATATGTTTCTGGACGACACCGTCGATATTCTGGAAGAAATGCCGGCCAATGTGGTTGAACGGATTCTCGACGTTACCGATAAGGAAACCCGCTCGCGCATCAACGAACTGCTTCAATATCCGCAAGACAGCGCCGGCAGCATCATGACGACGGAATATGTCGACCTGAAAAAGACCATGAGCGTGCGTGAGGCGATCGCAAAGATCAAACGGGTCGGTATTGATCAGGAAACGATTTACACGTGTTATGTCATTGAAAACAAAAAACTGCTGGGCATCGTCACGGCGAAAAGTCTGCTTCTCAACGACGAAAACGTCTTGATCGGCGATTTGATGGAAACACACGTCATTGCCGTGCGCACCCATGACGATCAGGAAGAAGTCTCCAAGCTGTTCCAGAAGTACCGGCTGATTTCCATTCCGGTCGTGGACACGGAAAACTGCATGGTCGGGATCGTTACCTTTGACGATGCGATGGAAGTTTATCAGGAAGAAATGGCGGAGGATATCGCATTGATGGCGGCGGTGCAGCCCGGCGATGATTCCTATTTTGGAACTTCGGTATTCAATCACGCCAAACACCGGATTCTGTGGCTGTTGTTTTTAATGCTTTCGGCAACGATCACCGGTACGATCATCTCCCGCTATGAAGAAACAATTTCCGCGATTCCGCTGCTGGTTTCGTTTATTCCCATGTTGATGGATACCGGCGGCAACTGCGGCACCCAAAGCTCGACGCTGGTCATCCGCGGCATCGCCACCGACGAGATCCGCTTTGGCGATCTGTTCAAAGTTGCGTTTAAGGAAAGCCGGATCGCGCTGCTTGTCGGCGCGGCGCTGGCGGCGGTCAACGGTCTGCGGATCGTTGTTATGTATCAGGATCCGCGGCTGGCGATCCTGCTGGGTGTTTCGTTAATGTGTACGGTTTTTCTGGCGGAATTGATCGGCTGTCTGCTTCCGTTATTGGCAAAAAAGGTGCATCTGGATCCGGCGATCATGGCCGCTCCGTTAATCACGACGATTGTCGACACCTGCTCGATCATGATTTATTTTGCGATTGCGACGCATCTGTTTGCGTTGTAGCGTGGTTTTTAACAAGCATGGAGGAAAACTCTGTGCTTTTTTATTGTTTCTTTCTTGGCGATCTCCCAGATCCCGGCATACAGGAACAATAGTATACAGTGGGTCAACGAGATTTTGACCGGAAAGGAGAATGTCGATGGAAAACGTAGGAAGAGAACCGCGGATTCCTCGCAGCTGGATGGAAACGGACGAAGATTTCGCTATGGAATGCGGCCGTCCGCACCGTCCGACCCCGCCGCGCAGACCACATTGCGCAGGGTGGAGCGATGATTTCCGCACGCGTTTTGACGAAGCCGATTTTATGGAGGATGAAATGTTTGTGGAGGAGGCCGTGAACCTGTCTGCGGGCTGCGGCTGCCGTCCGAAGCCTCCGGTATGTCCGCCAGACTGCGGCTGCGGCGATCATGACCATGGCAACCGTCCGGGCAACGGCTGCGGCTGCGGCTGCGGCAACGATACCGACGATCAGGATGACGATGGCCGTCCGGGCTGCGGCTGCGGCGATCATGACCATGGCAACCGTCCGGGCAACGGCTGCGGCTGTGGCTGCGGCAACGATACCGACGATCAGGATGACGATGGCCGTCCGGGCTGCGGCTGCGGCGATCATGACCATGGCAACCGTCCGGGCAACGGCTGCGGCTGTGGCTGCGGCAACGATACCGATGATCAGGATGACGATGGCCGTCCAGGCTGCGGTAATCATCACCGCTGCCCGGATATGAGCCTGGCAATGGCGTATGTCGCCCGCCAGCGCTGGACTGGAAAACGGGAAATCTACAGCCGCCCGCGCGCCTTGTTAAGAGGAACGCTGTTTGTTGAGCTGGACTTGCCGTTTACGGGAAAGGGAGGCTGTCAGGATGAATAGAAATGAAATGCTGCGGGAGCTGCAGGAACTGGATTTCGCGATTCAGGAAGCGGTCTTATTTCTGGACACCCATCCACAAAACGAAGTCGCGCTGAGCTATTACCGTTATGTTACCGGCCTGCGCCGCAAAGCGGCGGAGGAATACAACCGCGTCTGCGGTCCGCTGACCAACCGCGACAGCCGCGGACGCCGCTGGGATTGGATCAATAGTCCATGGCCGTGGGAAAGGGAGGGATAAACCATGTGGATCTATGAGAAAAAATTGCAGTATCCTGTGAATATCCGGAAGCCGGACCCGGCGATGGCCAAGCTGATCATCACGCAGCTGGGCGGCCCGGATGGCGAAAAGGGTGCGTCTGATCGGTATCTGAACCAACGCTACGCGATGCCGTATCCGGAAATCCGCGCGTTATTGACGGACATCGGAACGGAAGAAATGGCGCATGAGGAAATGATCGCCACGATGGTTTACCAGCTGCTCAAGGGCTGTTCAGCACAGCAGATCAAGGCTGCCAATGCAGCGGACTATTACGTCGATCATACTGCCGGCGTTTATCCGCAAGGCGCCAGCGGCATGCCGTACACGACGGCGTATATCCAGTCCAAGGGCGATCCGATTACCGATCTGTCCGAGGATATGGCGGCGGAACAGAAAGCCCGCACAACGTATGAGAACCTGATGCGTTTAGCGAAGGATCCGGAAGTCTACGGACCGCTGGTATTTTTACGCCAGCGCGAGATCGTTCACTTCCAGCGTTTCGGTGAAGCTCTGGAATTCGTCCGCAAGGATCTGGACTGCCGCAACTTCTATCGTTACAATCCAGCTTTTGACCGCTGATCAAAAGCGAAACCGGCGGGATTTTCCCGCCGCTACATCGAATCGAAATAAGCCGGAAAGTTTTTCGCGGGGAAACGCACGGAACCTGAATGTGATTTGCGAACCGGGGCAGGAAGGGGAAAACGTGATATTCAGAACAATTTTGGGTTAGGTAAGAACGATCTTCATACCTGTAAAAACGTGGTAATTTAAACGGAAAGCTACTATAATAAAACTAATAAAGAAAAGGTGCAGGAAGATGAAAAAAATAACAAAACTTGGGGTTTTAGCTGCTGCCGCCATGCTTATGATGCAGGGCTGCGCCGCTGAAAAGGAGAATTATGACAAACTGCTCGATCCGAATAAACCGGTTACGCTGGAGATTTGGACTTATTACAACGGTACGCAGAAAGCGGCGTTTGACGAACTGGTTACAGAATTCAACGACACGGTGGGCGCGGAGAAAGGCATTGTTGTTGAAGCGTACAGTCAGGGCAATGTCAACGATCTGATCACCAAGGTTGAGGAAGCGGCGGAGAAGAAAGTCGGCGCCGGTGAAATTCCCGATATTTTCGCGGCTTATGCCGATACCGCGTACAAAGTCGATAAATTGGGACTGGTCGCTTCGATTGACAAGTATATGAGCAAGGAGGAACTGGCGTCCTATCGCGACGAATATTTAAACGAAGGTCAGATCGGAGAGGACGGCAGCCTGAAAATTTTTCCGATCGCCAAGTCGACGGAATTGATGATGTTGAACAAAACAGACTGGGATCGGTTCGCGGAAGCCTGCGGCGTCACGCTGGACGATCTGAAGACGCTTGAAGGCGTGACGAAGACCGCGCGGACGTACTATGAATGGACCGACAGCCTGACGCCGCAGCCGAATGATGGCAAGGCGTTCTTCGGCCGGGATGCGATGGCGAATTACATGATCATCGGCAGCCGTCAGCTGGGGCAGGAAATCTTTGCGGTGGAAGGAAATCAGGTGACGCTGAATCTGGACCGCGATGTCTTTAAAAAACTGTGGGATAATTATTATGTGCCATATATCCGGGGTTACTTCACGGCGCAGGGCCGTTTCCGTTCCGACGACGCGAAGACCGGCGATTTGATCGCGCTGGTCGGATCCAGCAGCGGGGCGGCTTATTTTCCGAAGGAAGTGGCGGTCAGCGACGTTGAAAGTTATCCGATTGAATCGATCGTGGCGCCGGCTCCGATGTTTGAACAGGGTGAGAAAATTGCCGTTCAGCAGGGGGCGGGCATGGTTGTGACCGCTTCGGATACCCAGCATGAATACGCATCAGTTCTTTTCTTAAAATGGTTCACAGAGGAACGTCGGAATATTCAGTTCTCACTGGCTTCCGGATATCTGCCGGTAAAGAAAGCCGCGAATGATTTTGAGACGATCAAAAAAGTTATTGAAAACAATGCGGAGCTGGACTCGGCAGAAATGATTGACGTTGTTGAAGTGGCCGAGAAACAGCTGAGTGAAGTTCAGCTGTATACGACGAAGGCTTTTGAAGGCGGCAGCGACGCGCGGTCTCTGCTGGATACTTCGATGCAGGATCTGGCGAAGGCGGATCGCGAGCAGGTCGTTGAACGTCTGGCGCAGGGGCAGAGCCTTGATGAAGCAACCGCTGAATTTGAAACGGAAGCCTATTTCGACGCCTGGTTCGCGGCGTTGAGTCAACAGATGCAAAAAATCGTCCAGGAATAACGTTTTTAAGAAAAGGAGTAACCGGAATATGCTGAAAAAAAGAAGTGTTTTCAATCGTATTCTGATCCCTTTGATCGTCGTTCAAATTTTTCAGATCAGTCTGTTTGGGATGTTGGTTTTCAGCGGCGGCGTCATTACCAAGCTTGACCGCAACGCTGAGGAAATCCTGAACGAACGGGTCATCAATCGGAAGAATTATTTAGAGAATGAAATGATTCAGCGCTGGAGTAATTTCTCCATCTATCAGACGAAGATCGAAGAAGAAATTGAGCAGCAGCTGAGCGAAGCGGGCATGACCGTCGCCGACCTGGTGCCGGGTGCGGCTGTGACCAGCGAAATTTTGAAAAAAATCGGTCCGGATCTGATTGCGCTGATGCGCAGGAATACGGTAACCGGCGTTTTTCTCGTTTTTGAAGGTCCTCTGAACGACAGGGCTGAGGAAAAGGAGAAAAGTGGTATTTATCTGCGGGATCTGGATCCGATCAATAACCCTTATGACAATTCGGACTTGTTGATGGAACGTTCGCCGACCGATGTGGCGCAGAGTCTGGACATTGCGATGGACGTCAGTTGGAGTCCGCGTTTTAAGATCGGCGGCGAGAGTTATTTTTATAACAACCCGGTGCAGGCGATTCGCTCCAATCCGGATCTGTCCAGTGAAGACGCCGGGTATTGGGGCTATGGTTCGATGTTGAACGAAGACCTGATCAAAACGATTACCTATACGCAGCCGCTGGCAGACAGCGAGGGAACGGTGTTAGGCGTGCTGGGCGTTTCGCTGGCGGAGGATTATCTGAAAACCATCTTGCCGTCGAAGGAGTTGCTGGCGGATCAATCCGGTTCCTACATGCTTGCGATTCTTGACGAGACGCAGCCGCAGACGGATGGATTGACCTTGCAGAAGGTGACGCACAGCGGCGGCGTGTTCATCGCGATGTTCGGAGAAGCGGAAGAGCTCATCTTTCAAAAGGATGCCGACGTCTCCGGCGACGGCGCTTTAATCCATACATCCGCTTTAAAACTGAAGCAGAAAATTTACGGCAGTCTGCAGCCGCTGGATCTCTACAATTCCAATGCGCCGTTTTCCCATCAGCGCTGGGTTCTGGTCGGTCTGGAATCGCAGGAAGCGTTGTACGGGTTCTCGGGTAAAATGCAGAACAGCATTCTGACCTTTATGATTTTATCCATGCTGGTGGGACTGGCGGCGACGATGTATGCCAGCTACCGCCCATCCCGGCAGATCGGCGCGCTGGCCCGCAAGGTGCGTAATTCCAATCCGAACAAACCGATCCATCTGGATCCGATCCGGATTACGGAAATCGATCAGTTAAGCCAGGCGATTGAGGAATTAAGCAAGAGCGTGGCGGAGAACAGTTCGCGGCTTTCGCAGATCATCGGCATGCTTTCAATTCAGATCGGTGCGTTTGAGATTGAGCTTGAAAAGAATTCCGTCTTCTGTACTTCCGGTTTCTTCGATGTGCTGGACCCGCAGGCTGACCATGAAGATCAGATGCTGACGCTGGATGAATTTTCCAGACAGCTGCGCTTATTGGATCTGGATCTGGATGAACTGGGCCGGCTGCGGGAAAAGACCGTCAAATTGGAACAGGACGGCGGCGGAGCTCGCTGGATGCGGTTGAAAACCGCGGCGCGGGCGCACACGATTCTGGGCGTGGTGCAGGATATAACGGCGGAAATGGTCGAGCGGCACCGCATAGAATATGAACGCGATTACGACGTGCTGACCAACCTGCTGAACCGGCGGGCATTCCAGCGCTTTGCTCAGGAACGCTTCGAGCATCCGGAACGGCTGAAGATTACGGCGTTTATGATGATGGATCTGGATAATCTGAAATATATCAATGATACCTATGGTCACGATTGCGGCGATGGTTATATCCGAAGCGCTGCGGATGTGCTGCGCAATAACGCCGGTCCGCATGAAATTGCGGCGCGGATGTCGGGCGATGAGTTCTATGTTCTGTTTTATGGCTATGAGACAGACTTCCAGATTCGTCAGAAGATTGAACAGATCCGGAAGGCCATGGCTGCTTATGAAATGGAGCTGCCGGATGGCAAGAGTATCCGGATCCGCGCTTCCTTCGGAGTTTCGTGGTATCCGAAGGACAGCCGCAATCTGGAAGAGTTGATCAAATACGCTGATTTCGCGATGTATGAGATTAAAAATTCCGTCAAGGGCGGAATAAAGGATTTTGAGATTGAAAGCTACCGTAAGGATTCGTTTATGCTGCACAGCAGCGAAGATCTCAACCGGCTGATTGAAAACGAACTGATCGATTTTGTATTCCAGCCGATTATCGACGTCCAGTCGCAGACCGTCTATGGTTATGAAATGCTGATGCGGCCAAAGATGGAAAAGCTGAAGACGCCGTCCGAAGTGCTGCGGATTGCCCGCGCCCAGTCGCGGCTGTATCAGATTGAACGATTGACCTGGTTTAAAGCGATGGAGGCCATTGATCGGTATCATCAGCGGCTGCAAGGGAAAAAATTGTTCATCAACTCGATTTCCAGCCTGCGCCTGACGCCGCAGGATCTGGAAGAACTGGATCGCCGGTTCGGCCGCTACAATTCGCAGGTCGTCATTGAGCTGACGGAAAGCGAAAAAATGGGCGAAATGGCAACGATCCACAAGCGACAGCGCTGTCTTGATCAACATCAGGAAATCGCGCTGGATGATTACGGAACCGGCTATAATGGCGAAGCGACGCTGCTGGATCTGATGCCCAACTACGTGAAAGTCGATATGAGCATCATTCGGGGTCTTGACCGCGATCTTAACCGCCGTGAATTCTATGAAGGACTGGTCGTTTATTTCCGCAGCCGGAAGATAAAAATTCTGGCAGAAGGCGTGGAAACCCGCGAGGAAATGGAAGCGCTGGTCGATTGCGGCACGGATTACATGCAGGGATTCTATTTCCGGAAAGGCGAACTGATTCCGCCAGATCCAAGTCCGGAAGCGATGGAAGCTCTGCGGAATGCGGTGAAAAAGAAAAACGACGAGTCTTAGACTTGAGTCAAAAATCAAACAGAAAGGGACGTCCTGCCGAATCAGGCAGACGTCCCTTTGCGACGGGCTCATAAACGAGGTGATGTCGGGATGGCGAACATCCGCTGAACGGCGGGAGTTGGCAATTTTCGCTGCAGAAAAAATTAAAACATCAGCTTTTGTGGAATATCTTACAAGAAAAAGGCGGAGGAAAGGTTTATAATTAAATCTGAATAAGCAGGGAGGCTAATATGGGATTATCAAAAATGGAAAAGCAAAAACAGAAACTGATTGAATTGGGCGTCATGGAACCGGAGGATACGCTCGTTGATTTCCTGCAGGCCAGTTATGTTGAACGGCTGATCGGGAAAATGGGCAAATGGAAGCAAGGCTGGGCGTATTTCACAGAAAACCGGGTGATCGTCATTACCGGGTTGCTGGAAGAGAATATCGTTATTCCCTACAAAACCATTCGAGAGCTGGGAAAATGTTCTCAGAGTTTGATGCCGATTGGAATTACGATTACGCATGAGGATCCGGAAACCGGGAATATGACTACCGACCGGATATCCTTGATGAAGCGGGATAAATGGCTGAACTTCATGGCGGAAAAAGCCGGCGTGGAGGTTGCTTAATTTCCGGCTGCTGGCCAGACAGGTTTCAAATCAAGTCCAGAGATCATGCTGATTCTCTGGGCTTCTTTTAATTGAAGCTTTGAAAATCAAGTGGGATTCAGTTTGGATACAGGCAGTTTCAGGATGATGGCGAGGGGGAATGATGCGCGTCAGGCTGATTTCAGCGCCGAGCTTTGTTTTATAGAACGGGAAGGACAGAAAATCTTTTTTTTATCCGCCAACTCGTGTATAATACAAAATAAAAGACAGGAACGATTGTTCCTGTCGAATTGGAAATCTGGTGGAGCCGACGAGGATCGAACTCGCGACCTTTGCATTGCGAACGCAACGCTCTCCCAGCTGAGCTACGGCCCCAGACACGATATTAAGTTTACCACCATTTTTCGAATTGTCAAGATCTTATAAGGAGGAAGTTATGCAAGATTGTTTACAACGGGCACGAAAAACGATTAATGAAGTCGATGCACAGATGGCGGAATTGTTTGAAAAACGAATGGAAGCTGTTCGTCAGGTGCTCGCGTATAAGAAGGAACACAACCTGCCGATTCTGGATGCCGCCCGGGAACAGGCCGTTATTGAAAAGGGGTGCGCCCGGATTCAGGATCCCGTGTTAAAACCGTATTATGAGGAGTTATTAGTGAAACAGATGGAATTATCCCGCCGCTATCAGAAAACGCTGCTGGACGAAGCCTGGGAAAAATCACGGGAAATTTGACAGTTCAATCCAGAACTGAGAATTGGAAATCGTTGTTACAGAGCAGAAAAAAGCTGGAATTTTCTCAATCCGCAGAAGATTCCAGTTTTTTTCTATGCCATTGTTCGCCCAGAACAAGCAGAAGAGCGCATCCGGCGATGACCGCTGCTGCCAGCGTCAGCCAGTAAGCAGGATAGCCGCCCCAGTTCTTGATCGCCTGCAGGAAGGCGATCTGGGGGACTTCCCGTAAGAACATGTAATTCTGCCCCCAGATCCAGTCCACGGCAAAGGCACACAGTGCGCTGCCGCTCAGAATCAGGACGACGGAAGGCAGTTGTTTTAAGCGCGGCGAGTCATCGTCAGTCAGAAATATCAGAAGGGGCGTCAGGATCAGAAGCAGATGCAGGGCGAAGCTTTGGAGGGTTTGAAAGTGGAAAAACGGATAAGTGCCGACAATCCCCGCCGGATAGACAATCGCCGTGATTCCGCCCAAAATGGACGTCGCCCAGACATAACTGCGTAGCGCCGGATGGCGCGTAAAGACCGCCAGCGGGATAAAGAAGATCTGCAGGCCGCATAAATGCAGCGGCAGCAGTTTTACCCAATATCCCTCGCCCAAGCGGTACAGCCATAGAATGCGCGTCAGTTCCAGCAGAGGAATCGCAATCGCAAATCCATGAAGCAGCCGCCGGCCGGACTGGCGGGAATGGGTGCGCGTCCAGCGAATCAGCCAGAAGCAGCTCAGCGGAATCATTAGAATTTCCAGAATGTGCAGCGGACTTAGAAAACCATAAGCCGTGCCGGGAAGTACCTCATCCCAGAAGCAGAAGAATTGCGAGATAGTAAAACCCCCTTCAGGTCAATGTTCAAATTGCATGCGGTACAGATGCGCGTAAGCACCGTCCGCAGCCATCAGCTCGGCATGATTGCCTTGTTCCAGAATACCTTCCTCACCCAGCACGACGATGCGTCTGGCGTTGCGGATGGTGGACAGGCGGTGTGCGATGACAAATGTCGTGCGGTTGCGGGCCAGCCGTTCCAGCGAATCCTGAACGACCTTTTCACTTTCGTTGTCCAGCGCGCTGGTCGCTTCGTCAAAAATCAGAATCGGCGGATTCTTCAGGAAGACGCGCGCAATGGATAAGCGCTGTTTCTGACCGCCGGACAATTTCACGCCGCGCTGTCCAATATCTGTATTATACCCATTTGGCAGCTCCATGATGAAATCATGGGCATTGGCGGCCTTGGCGGCGGCGATCACTTCTTCCTCGCTTGCCTCCGGCCGGCCGTAGCGGATGTTGTCCATGACGTTGCCGGCGAACAGATAGACATCCTGCTGGACGATGCCGATGCAGGAACGCAGCGATTTCATTGTCACGCTGCGGATATCCTGACCATCGACCAGAATCCGGCCTTCGCTGACCTCGTAAAATCGCGGAATCAGGGAACACAACGTTGTTTTGCCCGCGCCGGAGGAGCCGACCAGCGCCAGATACTCGCCCGGTTCGACATGCAGATCAATGTGCTTGAGGACATAATCCTTGGAAGAGGCGTATTGAAATCCGACATTTTCGAAATCCACCGCGCCTTTAACGTTCGCCAGCACTGCCGCGTGCGGCTGATCCTTGATGTCCGGCTCGACTTCCATGATTTCCATAAACCGCTGGAAGCCGGTAATGCCTTCCTGAAATTGTTCGGTAAAGTTGATCAGCTTCTTGACCGGCTCGGTCAGGTTGTTGATATAAAGCAGATAGGTTAACAAATCGCCTAACAGAATCCATTTCAGGGAGATAAACGTTGAACCGGCAAGAATGACGACAACGGTGATCATCGTGGTGAATGCGTTAAGACCGGAATGATAATAAGCCATGATCCGATAGCTGTTTTTACGCGACTTGACATAGCGATTGTTTTCCACCCCGAATTTTTCCAGTTCGCTGCCTTCGCTGGTAAACGATTTAACGACGCGGATACCGGAGAGATTGTCCTCGATCCGGGCATTGATATCGCCGACCCGTTCTTTATTCTGCTTAAAAGCTTTGCCCATTTTCTTATTAAAATACAAGGCGAAGACAAGCATGATCGGCAGGATTGAGAAGATGATCAATGTCAGCGGCACGTTGATGGAAAGTAAGATGAAGAACGCGCCGAAAAACTTGATGATCGAAATGACGACATCCTCCGGGCCGTGGTGGTACAGCTCGGTTAAGGAAAACAGATCGTTAGTCAGCCGTGACATCAGCTGCCCGGTTTTCTGTTCGTCATAGAAGCTGAACGACAATTTCTGATAATGACTGAACAGCTCGTTGCGCATATCATGTTCCATCATGACGCCCATATAATGTCCCTTATAGGTGATGAAGAAGTTGCAGAGCAGCTCGATGATGATCAAGCCGACCATGACCAGGCCGATCTTGAAAATCAGGTCCAGCTGGACGGATTGCGACGAGACGAGCACGGTATTGGTGATGTAGCGCGTTAACAGCGGAAAGATCAGCGAGATCGCCGCGACGATGAAAGCACAGATCATATCTGCGATAAACAGCTTTAAATAAGGCCGGTAATACGAAAGAAACTTTTTACCTCTGGCGTTAAGCAACACAATTCCCCCTTTTAGTTAGACATAAGTGTAGCCCAAATTGATGGAAACTTCAATCATTCCAACCTTTTCCGATACTTTTTTGGAATCAGCGGCGGCGTAAAGGGACTGGCTTTGCTTCCTGAGGTTCGCAGTTCCGTAAAAGGCTGTCCCCGCTGATCATTTTGGTAGAATTCCTCGATGGTGATGTCAGAAACGGATAACTTGCAGGACCATGGTGCCTGTGCTGCGGCTCATATTAAGCCGCACGGCAGACAAGGCGGTATATTCCAGGTTTCGCTGCAGGGCTAAGACATCAGGGCAAGGCAGGGAAAGCCATGATGGCGGACAGTCGAAAAACGACTCCGGTTCAAGGCCCGGAGCCGCTTTTCACTATCCTTAGTCGAATTCCGTTATTTGTAGCAATCCTGGAACAAACTGGCCAGCTTCGCCTGCAGCGCCTGTTCAAATTTCGCTGCGGCTTCCATCGTGCACTGAACCGTTTCGTTGACCTCGATCAATTTGTCGATTGTAATGCAGTCCATCGAAATGGCGCATTGTAACTTTTCTCCCTCAGCGTTGAGGATATGCGCGAGCGCGGCTTCCTCCAAAGCGATCGACTGCAGAATATCGGTAATGGCTTGTGAACGGGTGACGTTGCTGCTTCTGATTTCAGGCATTCCCATAAGTTAATTCCTCCTTACACTGACATCCTATTCGACCCGGGCGAAAGAACCCGGGCCAATGCCCCTGAGTTATGAAAATTTCCGGGCGGCATACACTGGTCAAGGGAGGATGGCCATGAAAATCGTAATTGTCGGATATGGAACGATGGGACATTTGTTATTAAGCCGGATTGAAGAAAAGGAAGACCTGCAGTGCGTCGGTTTGATCGCTTCCTCCTATTATCAGGAGATTTCCGAGCTGCCGCAGCATCCCGAGGTGATCGTCGACGTCAGTCACCCGGACAATTTCGTCCGGATCCAGCGGGCGATGGAACGCCAGCCCATTCCGCTGGTGCTGGCGACGACAGGATACAGCGATGATCAGAAAAAGATCATTGAGAGTTGGGCCCGGCGCGTCCCCATCGTCATGACAAGCAATTTTTCGATCGGGATGACGATCGTTAACAAAATGCTGAAATGTTGTCAGCGGGAGATCGGGCAGTATTTTGACTGCGATATCCTGGAAATTCATCATGAACAGAAAAAAGACAAACCCAGCGGCAGCGCGCTGATGTTGAAAAAAACATTGCAGGGGCCGGCGAAGGACCGGTATGGCTATCAGAAACCGATTTCCGTTACTTCCCTGCGGCACCGTCAGATTGCCGGCGAGCACACCGTGATTCTGTGCGGAGATCACGAACAGATTACAATCACGCACACCGCCGACAGTCGGGAGATCTTCATACGCGGAATTCTGGAAGCGGTCGAGGCGATTCCCGGTTTAAAGCCCGGCCTGTTTTCGATGGAAGATCTGCTGGAACAGCGTTTTTTACAACGCCATCCGAATGAATTTCACTGATCGAAAGGCAATCTTCAACACTTCAGAAAACCATGGAGGGGCACGCTGAAAAGGAATGGGTGAAAGCGAGCCGAAAAGCGCTGCAGAAAAATCGTCAGGCAGGTTTCCACCTGCCTTTAACGCCGTCCGGCTGAACCGGGCAAGCGCAGCGGGGACGCGTCGCTTTTCGTCTGATTTCCCATCCTGTTTGACAGGCATACAACGCTGAAGCGATCAAGGCAAGGCGGGCTTGTGGTTCGGCAGCCGATCTGATAAAATTGAATTAATCTAAAATGGCCGGATGAGATTTTTGAACCAGAAGGGAGGAGTTCAAAGTGAAAAAATATTTTATAAGACTTTGGGGCGCTCCAACGCTGCAGGAAGAAGAGCGATCTCAGGCGCTGAACGAAAGCCTGGGGAAGCAGCTGACGGAATTGCTGTGCTATTTTCTCATTCACCGCGGCGAGCTGGTCAGTCATGAACGGTTGATCGAATTGTTCTGGCCGGAATCTGTCAATCCGCAAAATGCTTTAAAATTTGCGATTCACCGGCTGCGGAAATTGACGCAGCCGTATGCTCAAACCAAGGATCAGGAATGGATTGTGACTGGAAAACGGGGCTATCTATTCTCGCCGCAGGCGCCTGTGGATACCGATCTGGATCAGCTTTCCGGACTGACGCCTGCGCTTCTTGCGGAACAACCGCGGCAGATTGAAGCGCTGGTCCGCGGCGAACTGATGGAAGGGTATTCTTCGATGTGGATCCTGCCGATTCGGGAATTCTGGAAGGAAAAAGTCAAAACACTGACACAGGAAGCTGCCGCCATGCTGGATCAGAAAGGACAGGCGGAAGCGGCGCTGCGGCTGACGCACTGGGCGCTGACGCTGGATCCATATTCAGATGATCTGAATTATTGTTATTTATCCGAGCTGGTAAAAGCCAGGGAATACAATCGGGCATTGAAACATTTCGATCAAATTTCCGAACAGTTTTATCATGAGTTCGGCGTTGAGTTTGAGGGCCGTTCAAAATCGCTGATCTACTTTTTAAGTTCAGACCGCGAGCCTTCGCATTCAATTCAGGAATTGATTGAGGAAATGAACACTAAGGAAGACGGCAGCGCTTTTTATTGTGAACAGCCGGTTTTCCGCAAATTGTATCAGGCCCGAATGCGGGAAAGCAAACGACTGGATATCAACTCCTACTTACTGGTGCTGGACGTACAAAGCGAGGCCATGGAACTGGGAACGCGGGCAACCGACGCGCTGATTCAGATTGTCAAGACGCAGCTGCGCTCCTGCGACATATTCACCCGCACGGCAAACTGTCAGCTGGCTGTGATGTTGATGATGAAAGCCGAAAATGACGTGCATAAAGTTGTCAGCCGGCTCAGCCAGCGCTTAAACCGCAAGTATCCGGCGGCGCAGGTTCGGGTTTATTACCATGTTCAGAAAATTGAACAGAATAATCCGCAGGCTGCTCTGCAGCATGATAAATAAAGACCGCGGATTGAAATGCTGCGGTGAAAAAAGGTATAATAAACATTAGAAAGAAGGATGAAGAATGGCATTATTAACAACGTTAAGAAAAGATAAAATGGAAGCTTTAAAAGCGAAGGATCACGTGAAAAACGGCGTATGCAGCTTGTTGATCTCGGCGATCGCGCTGGCGGAAAAGGAGGCCGGCCAGCCGTTAAGCGAAGAAGAAGAGCTGGCCTATGTTCAGAAAGAACTGAAGCAGACAAAGGACGCGCTGGCGCAGACGCCGGCCAGCCGCGCGGATCTGATCGCGGAAACGCAGCGTAAAATTGAAATTATCGAAGCCTATCTGCCCGCGCAGATGAGCGAAGCAGAGCTGGATGAAGCGGTTCAGGCTGTAATTACGGAGCTTCAGCTGGAACCGGTAATGAAAAACAAAGGGATGTTGATCAAGGAAATGATGGCGCGCTACAAAGGAAAAACGGATGGAAAATCGGTCAACGCCGCCGTCGGCCGCGCACTGCATGCCTGAACTCTCTGACAGCCAGGCCGGGCGCTGAAAGGCGCAGGGAAAGAACTTGTCCGCCAGAGGCAGTCTGCGCCGGAATAACGTATTTTCTGATGATGAACTGAATTGAAGCAGAAAATGATTGCGGATCACAAACTTTGAAATGGGGTAAATTGGAAAGGAACGCCGGAATTGACCGACGTTCTTTTTGTATGAATGAGATCGCAAAGTAAAGAAAAGAAAATCTGTGAAAGTGTGCAGGCGAAGGGAATCACAGGTAAAATGAAACCGCATTGAAGCCTTCCTTGAGCGCATGATAAAGAAAACCGCATCCCTGAAGAGGATGCGGCTGGCCATGCTTATCGGACGGTAACGCACTGTTCCTCGCTGTGCAATCCTGTACTGTAAACGTAATAACCGCAGACCTTGACGCTGCCGCCGCCTTCCACCCAATCGTAATAGGTCGGCTGATCTGAGGTAACTTCGTGGTACAGATTGCCATTGAGATAAACTTTGGCGTAATAGTAAGGATTGCCGAGGATCCAGTTCCAGTCGAACAGCTTCTGACCGACGGCATAAACGTAGATATCGCCTTGAGACAGGCTGATTTCTTTCTGGTTTTCCGGCAGATCGCCGCGGTAGCCGCCCCAGTTGATCGTCAGGCCGCCCCATTCGTCGATATAACCGCTGACCGTGCTTTCCAGCTTCTGTTCGGAATTGCCCCATGGCGAAACCAGCGTGTTGTATTCCTTCTTGATCAAACCGGTTGTGGACAGATTCGGATCCACGCCGTCCACTGCGGCATATGGGAAGGTACCGATAATGTGGGTGATGCTTTCCACGCCGTCCGGCTGAACCAGCGCCTTCGGCGGATTCTTTTCATCATAGTTGGCGTCCAGCAGAAGCTCGCAGATCTGGCCCGGGATATTTTTCTGGCTTTTCCTGTTGTCAAAGTAAGTTTTTTCATCTTTAACGCCCTTGTCGTAGCCGACCCACACGACGTTGGTCGTCTGGCTCGTGGAGGCGATCATCCATTTATCCTTGGCCGCGCCTTCCGGAATACCAAACCGCAGGCCATCCTTGCCCCAGTCGGTCGTGCCGGTCTTGGCATAGACTGGATAGCTGCGCTTTAAGACCTGCATGTAGTTGAAATACGGACCTTCAACGCAATACTGCATCAAGGTGCTGGCCATGTAGGCCGCTTCCTCGCTGATAACCTGCCTGCCTTCGTGATCCGCGACATAATCCGCGCTGCCGTCGCCAAACTCAATCCGTGCGACGGTATGCGGCTTCACATACCGGCCGCCGTTGACCATCGCGGCATGCGCGCTCGCCATTTCCGTGGCGCTGGCTTCGAAGGAAGAACCGCCGATTGCGTAGCCGGTGTCGAAATGATCGTTATCGACACGCGAGAAGCCCAGACTTTGCAGATAGTCGATGACCTTGGAACGTCCGATCGTGTCGATGACTTCCTGCAGTGTCTGAATCGCCGGGGTATTCAGCGACTGTCCGACAGCCTGCTGCAGCGTGACGTCGCCGCGGTACTGGCCGTCGAAGTTGTTGATGACTTTCTTGGTGCCGCGGTAAACGATCGGCCGGTCGGTGATGACGTGATCGGTCGCCCAGCCCAGATGTTCAAACGCCAGGGCATAGGACAAGAACGGCTTGACCGCCGAGCCTGGCTGTTTAAACTGGCTGGTCGCCCGGTTCAACAAGCGCGCTCCGGAATAATTCCGTCCGCCGCCTAAGCCGCGGATCTCGCCGGTCTGGTTGTTCATCGACACGATCGCGATCTGCATCAGCTCGTCCGGATACTCGATATTTTCGCCTTTCTGAATGGCGTCGATCTGTTCCTGAACCGTCCGGTCCATGTTGGTGTAGACCTTCATCGGCGTCAGGGCCGGATCCTTGCCTGTGATCTGCTTGACTTCTTCGATCACCGCGTCGACATAAGCCTGATATGGCCCGCCGCTTTCGGAGATCGTGTAATCCTCGCCGACTAACAGATCCTCCACGCGGATCGACTTGGCCAGATCGGCTTCCTGTTCGCTGATATAGCCATGATAAACCATCATATCCAGCACAGTGTTGCGCCGGTTGGTGGCATAATCAAGATTTTCGTAAGGATTGTAGGCGTTCGGCCGGTTGATGATACCCGCCAGCAGCGCGCTCTCGCTCAGGCTCAAGTCTTTGGCGTCCTTACCAAAGTAATACTGCGCCGCTTTCTGCACGCCGCGGATGTTGCCGCCGAAGTTCAGCTTGTTTAAATACAGCTGGAAGATCTGTTTCTTATCAATCAGCTTTTCCAGCTTCAATGCCGTCCAGATTTCCTGAACCTTGCGGTCGACCGATTTTTCCGCAATCGTCGAATTCTCCAGATCGTCGACCTGGAAGTAGGTGTTTTTCACTAACTGCATCGTAAACGTCGAACCACCCTGACCGAAGCTCTTGGACTTCAGATTCTCCAGCGCCGCTTTGGCGAAACGGGGAACGTCGAAGCCGGGATGTTCGAAGAAACGCGAGTCTTCAATGGCGACAAAGGCGTCGACCAGCGAGGCCGGCATCTCGTCGTAGGTGATGTTTTCGCGCAGGTAAGCGCCCAGTTCGGTGATCAGGTTGCCGTCTTGATCATAAACCTGAGAAGATTCCAGACCTTCAAAGTCCGACAGGCTGATCGCAGGTGCGTCCTTGATCATATCTGAAGCGATATACAAACCTCCGCATCCGACGATCAATCCGACGATCAGAAGAAAATAGACGAAGAAGATCGCGATTTTCTTACCCAGCGATACCTTGCGTTTTTTCTTCCCGGGTTTATTTTGGGATTCTTGGGGATCCATGGATTTGTTTTGTTCTGACATGCGTTTTGATTCTCCTTACTCTGTGGGGGATTTCCGCGGAAATCCATTTTGATGAATCATTCTTTATTTTACCACAATCTATTCGATTGGCAAAAAAGAGAGGATAAAAAGTGGCAAAAAGCGCAGAATTCCGAAGGAAAAAAACGAAAAACAGAAGAATTCCGGGAATTGCCGGGTGAAATTCCCATTGACATTTCCCTTCATGCGAGTAGAATGAAATTAAACCGGTGATGGGGAGATCAAGCACGGACAGGCGCTTAAAGAGAGTTTGGGCAAGGTGGAAGCCAGACAGAGAAGCCGCTGTGTAAATGGACCCCGGAGGGCCAGGCGAAAGGGAAGCCGAGTAGCTGAGGACGTGAGCCGACGTTAAAAGGCAGAAAATGTGTTGGCATTTTTGGTGAGTGGAGAAAAGATAAGAGACGCAGTCTTTTTTCAAACAAGGTGGTACCGCAGGAAATTCAGCCTGCCCTTGAAGGAGAGTTTTAAACTTTCCATGAGGGCGGGCTTTTTACATTCTCCGGCGTCCTCTCGCTATAAAGCCAGAAAGAACAGGAGGCGATGAGGATGGGAAAAAACATCCGCATGTGGTTTGAGGCGCGGCGGCCGTAAGCCGCTGCGCTCAAGAACAGAAAAATCGGAAGTCCGCGGCGTGGGAAAGAACGATGGGGACAGCCGATTTTCAACAAGTCAGGGTGAAAATTATGAGGAGAAAAGAAAAATGAAAAAGTTTAAAAGATTATTGAGTATCATAGTGCTGGGGCTGAGCTTCGTGCTCTCCGGTTGTTCTGGAAAAGCGGCGGATGGTCCGCGGATCGGCGTGATTCAGCTGATGGAGCATACTTCGTTAAACATGATTTACGACAGCTTTGAAGAAGAGCTGGCCGAGCTTGGTTATCAGGATGGAGTAAACTGTACGATCCTCTTCAAAAACGCGCAGGGGGAGCAAAGCAACATTGGCTCCATCGTTTCCTCGTTCCAGTCGGAGAAGCTGGACGTCGTGGTGGCGATTGCGACGCCGACCGCCCAGTCCGCGGCGCAGCTGGCGGAAACGACGCCGGTTATCTTCTCGGCCGTCACGGATCCGATCGCGTCCGGGCTGACGTCCAGCCTGGAACATCCGGATCAGAACATCACCGGCACCAGCGACGAAATCGCGGTCGCGCAGATTCTGGATCTGGCGCTGCAGCTGCAGCCGGAACTGAAAACACTGGGGATGATTTACAACGTTGGGGAAGTGAATTCCCAAACCAACATCGCCAAGGCCAGAGAAGCGGCCAAAGCGCTGGGCTTAACGGTAATCGAGGCGCCGGTGGCCAATACCTCGGAAGTCGCCCAGGCGGCGCAGGTTCTAAGTGAAAAATGCGACGCGCTGTTCTCGCCCAACGACAATACTGTCGCAACCGCAATGAGCACCGTTACGCAGATCACGCGGTCTGCCGGGATTCCGGTCTACGTCGGGGCGGATTCAATGGTCATGGACGGCGGCACGGCGACGATCGGCATCAATTATGTTGATCTGGGCAAGGAAACCGCCCGGATGGTCGATCAGGTGCTCCAGGGGACCGACGTCAGTGCGATTCCGGTCAAGGTCTTTAATGAAAATCTGAGCGTCTACGTCAATACCGACGCGTTGGAAGCGCTGCATCTGACGCTGCCGGAAAGTCTGGCGCAAGATGAGCAGCTGGTTATGATTCAAGATCCGCAATAAAGAAAGGAGGCGCTGATAATGTCGCTGGATACCGTTTTATCGACCCTGCAGCTGGGCTTGGTGTATTCCGTGCTGGGGCTGGGGTTGTTTCTTTCGTTCAGGATTCTGAACACGCCGGACTTAACCGTCGACGGCAGCTTTGTGACCGGAATGGCGATCAGCGCGGTGCTGACGCTGGCAGGACATCCGATTCTGGGACTGGCGGCGGCCTTTGCGGGCGGTTTGGGCGCGGGGAGCGTCACCGGTCTGCTTCATACCCGATTGAAAATCCAGCCGATTCTGGCGGGTATTCTGACGATGACGGCGCTGTATTCCGTGAATCTGAGGATCATGGGCGGCAAGCCGAACCTGTCGTTATATAAAAAGGAAACGCTGTTTTCCCTGTTTCAAGGGAAAGCGGTGCAGACCCCTACTCTGCTTTTGTTTCTGATCGTTGTTTTGTTGGCCGCACTGCTGACGTTGTTCTTAAAGACACAGCTGGGCTTGTCGTTACGAGCGACAGGCGACAATGAGGAGATGGTCCGGGCATCGTCAATCAACACCGATTCGATGAAGATTCTGGGGCTGGCGCTGGCTAACGGCTTCGTCGCCTTATCCGGCGGTCTGTTGGCGCAGCAGCAGCAATTCGCAGACAATAACGGCGGCTTGGGGATGCTGGTGCTGGGTTTGGCGTCGATCATCATCGGCGAAACCTTATTTGGCAAAGGCGGACTGGCGCATCATCTGAGTTCTGTCTGCGCAGGTACGATCGTCTATCGCTTCGTGCTGACCTTCGCGCTGTCGCTGGGACTGGCGGCGAGCGATCTGAAATTGTTTTCTTCGGCGCTGGTCGTCCTGGCGCTGGCTGTGCCGCAGATGCAGGGGCGGCTGAAAAGGAGGCGGAAACGTCATGCTTGAGGTACGGGAGGCGACCGTCGTCTTTAACGGTGGAACGGTCAATGAGAAAACGGCGCTGGATCATGTCAGTCTGACGCTGGAAGCGGGCGACTTTGCCACGGTGATCGGTTCCAACGGCGCGGGGAAAAGCACGCTGCTGAGCGCGATTGCCGGAAGTCTGCCTTTAACTTCGGGACAGATCACGCTGCAGGGGCAGGACATGACGCGGATGAAGGAACACCGCCGCAGCCATGCGATCGGCAGGCTGTTTCAGGATCCCCTGAAAGGCACAGCGCCGTCAATGACGATTGAAGAAAACCTGGGACTGGCGTACAGCCGGGGAAAGCGGCGGTCGCTGCAGCTGGGCGTCAGCCGGAAGGACGAGCGGTTCTTTTATGATTTGTTGAAATCGCTGAATCTCGGGCTGGAGGAACGGATGAAAACCCCGGCCGGCCATTTATCGGGCGGCCAGCGGCAGGCGCTGACGCTGTTGATGGCGACGGTCGTCACGCCGAAACTGCTGCTTTTGGACGAACACACGGCGGCGCTGGATCCGCGCACAGCCCGGGCGATCATGGACCTGACGCAGCGGATTATCGAACGGGATCAGATCACGACGCTGATGATCACGCACAATATCGAAAACGCGCTGGCGTATGGCAATAAAACAATCGTTATGAACGAGGGGCGGATCCTGCATATTTATAGCGGGGAAGAACGCCGCCGGCTGAGCGTCAAAGACGTCATGGCGTTGTATGAAAGCGAACACGCGGTTTTGTCCGACCGGACGATTCTGGGCCGGTGACGCCCGGGATGGTCGAAGGATACAGCTGGTGAACGGCAAGCCCGGTTGATTGCGAAGAGATGTTTTTGCGGATTTCAGGATTTAAGATTCTTTTAAAATAGAAGCATCAGGTTCCAGAACGAGCGAGGACGAATTGAGTAAAATTAACTCAGGAATGAAAGAAAAAGGTTGAAATTCCATCCGGAATGTCTATACTAAAGGTGTAAGGTGTTGCTGAAAGGCGGCACCCGTCATGCGCTATCTCTTACGAGAATGGCGGCGGACAGATGAGCGCTGGGTTTTCTTGGGAGTTGACACAGCGCCTTTCTTTTTGGCTTCTATAATTTTTAAGTGGCATTCAATCACCTTGATCGAACATTCGATCAGGGGCAAACCAACTTTCAAAACTACATTGACAAAAAGTTCCAGGAAATGTTCCATAGAATTGCCCTCCTTTAATGACAGACGACAAAAATCTGTCTGCTTGAATCGAATTGAAAAGGCCAAAAGCGATTCTATCCGGACGGGCATCCGCGGTCCAACAAAACCCTACACTATTAATATTGCGGAAAAGTAAAAATAACCCCCTAAGAAAATGATGAAAAACATGTTCACAAAGTAAAAAAAGAGCGCTGAAGATACTTTTCGGAAATAAGCTTCAATTCTGTTTGTTTTGATTCGATTTACGAAGTCGAGGATTGTCATTTAAGCAGCAGGCAAATCAGGATTTTATTATTCCTTATCGAAATTCAGTTTCGAACTGAATATCGCAGCTTGTTTTACAAGGCAATCGTCTTAGCGAACAATTTTTCTTATGATTTTTTGACAGCCGGTCAGTCTGTTCTGTTGCTGCTGGTCATGCTTTACTAAGTATAGAAAATCGAAGATTACTTTTATAATCAAGTATGAAATATAATTAAGTTAAATCAAAACTGCAATTATAACCCGAATACAATTTGTTTTAATTGAATTTTTTAACCAAATCCTGTGGTAATTTACCGGGGTGTTTGCTATGATAAGACTGAACAAAGGAGAACGAAAAATGATACTGGACGATTATCAGAAACGAGTAGATCAACTGTTTGAACAAATCAAAACGACACAGCGGGAAAACATCATCACAGCAGGCAAAATGATTGCGGAAACGATCGATGCGGGAGGGAATATTTATCTCAGCGGCATCTGCCATTCCATCGAAATGGACCTGTTCAACCGCGGCGGCGGACCGGCATTTTACCGGACATTTCATTATAAATTAGACGTGCAGTCGGATGCCCGCGAGCGCGACCGCAGCGATTTGGATACGGATATGGAAGGCTTAGGCGAATATATCTTAAAGGCATCGACGATCCGGCCGGGCGATATTCTGTTTGTCGGTTCGGTTTCCGGACGGACTAAAGGTGTCGTCGACCTGGCTTGGGAAGCCAAGAAAATGGGAATCAAGGTCATTGCCATGAGTTCGATGAGCTATGCGCAGACCGTGGACGCCGTGCATTCATCCGGCAAGAAACTGTATGAATTTGTCGATCTGACGCTCGACAACTGCGCTCCGGCAGCCGAAGCCATGCTGAAAATCGACGGCATCGAAGCGAACTTCGCGGCAGCCAGCGGCATCGCCAGCTCCTACATTCTCTGGTCAGTGACCGCGGTTGCATTGGAAGAAATGATGAAGAGCGGAAAAACGCCGCTGTTGTTAAAGAGCGCGAATTTCCCAGGCGGCCCGGAATACAACAATACCGAAGTTTATCCGCATTATAAGGAATTCGGCTGGTAAATCCTGATTTTGGAATTGAACTGGAACTTGGAAAATGTCAAAAAATGGCATTCTTAAAAAAAGAAAGCGTTGACAAAGTTCGAGGATTTGGCTAGAATAACAAATGTATTTAGGGTTGTAACTTGAAAAAGGCAAAGCCTAAACTGGATTTCATTGTATCAGTTTATCTGATATTATGGGTGTAGTTTAGGCTTTTATTTTGGAAAGGAGGGATGAAATTGCGAGTAAAGAAAGTGTTCAACAACAATATTCTGTTAGCCGAAGACGAGAACTTGCTGGAAGTGATTCTGATGGGACGCGGCATCGGTTATGCCATGAAGCCGGGCGATCCGGCTGATGAATCCAAAATCGATAAGGTTTTCAAAATTACCGCGCATCAGCAGCAGGAGGATTTTGTCAGGCTGATGAAGGAAATTCCGATCAACCATCTGGAACTGACTAAAAAGATCGTCGAAATGGCGCAGAAGGAGTTGAACGTTCAATTTGACGACGTAATTTACATCGGCCTGACCGACCACATTCATTTTGTGATCAAGCGCGCAAAACAAAATGAACAGCTCAAAAACGCGCTGTTGTGGGAAATCAAGAAATTCTATCCGCGCGAATTCGCCGCTTCGATGAAAGCGCTGGAGCTGATCGAGTATTCCGAAGGACTGCAGCTGACGGAGGATGAGGCCAGTTTCTTCGCCATGCATTTTGTCAATGGCCAGCAAAGCGGCGAAGCGATCCGCGAAACGGTAGAAGCCACGCAGATTATTCAAGACATCCTGAATATTATCAAGTTTCATTACAAGATCGATTTGAATGAGAATTCGATCAATTACAGCCGGTTTATCACGCATATCCGGTTCTTCCTGCAGCGAATCCGCGGCTCGCTGAACGTCAGCGAGGACGATTATCTGTTTGAGAAGGTAAAAGAAAAATACCCGGATGCGTATGCCTGCGCAAGCCGGATTAAAACGTATCTGGATGCGAAGCTGGGCGTGGAGCTGACCCATGAGGAAATGCTCTACTTCATGCTTCACATCCGGAGACTGACAGAAAGAGAAAAGAGCCAAGCGTAGGATTGTAACCGCAAGGGCAAAGCCTGCCGTTCGTTTTCCCCTTTCTATCCCGTTTTTAAACGTGGAGCGAAAAGGAGGAAGCGGCGACAGGCTTTTTTGTACCCCGATGCCGGACAATTCACCAGATTCAGAAAGTGAAGAAACAGGGCCGCTTCCTGTGGCCAAGGAGGAGAAGATGAAATACGAAAGCTTAGTCCGCGCGATTCTCAATGAGATCGGCGGCGAACACAACATCGCGTCCGTAACCCACTGCATGACGCGGCTGCGGTTTACGTTGAAGGATGAGTCCAAAGCGAATATTGAAAATGTGAAAAACATTACCGGTGTTGTCGGCTGCGTCAACAAAGGCGGTCAGTTCCAGATCGTCATCGGCACGCAGGTCGCCGACGTCTACAATGAATTAATTCAGATTGCGCATATTCAGACGGATGGGGAGGAGAAGAAGGAAAAGAAAAACCTGATCTCCGCCTTATTTGACACGATGGCCAGCATCGTCATGCCGATGATCGGTCCGCTGGCCGGCGCTGGAATGGTCAAAGCGATCCTGTCCATTCTTGTGCAGTTCAGCCTGATCGACAACACGACGCAGACTTATCAGATTTTCTATATGGTCGCCGACTGCGTCTTCTATTATATGCCGTTCTTCCTGGCCTTCTCAGCGGGAAAGAAATTCAAATGCAACCCTTATTTATCGCTGATCTTTGCGGCGATGCTGGTGCATCCGACCTATCTGGGCTTAAAAACCGCGGGTGATCCGGTGACGCTGCTGGGCCTGCCGGTCACGCTGGCAACCTACACCTCCAGCGTCGTTCCGATCATCCTGATCGTCTACTTCCAGTCGATTGTGGAAAAGTGGGTGACGAAATGGACGCCGAAAGCGATTAAAACCTTCTTTGTTCCGATGATTGTGATCCTGGTCACCGTTCCGGTCGGATTTATCGTTTTGGGGCCGTTAGGCGCGATCTTCGGTAATTATCTGGCATCGTTCTTCACCTTCCTGGACACTCAGGTCGGCTGGCTGGTTCCGATGCTGGTGGGCGGCTTATGTCCGCTGTTAGTCATGACGGGGATGCACTATGCGCTGGGCAGCGCGCAGTCGATCCAGCGGGCGACGGTCGGCTATGCGACAATTCTGGCGCCGGGAATGGTTTGCAGCAACATGGCGCAGTCGGCGGCAACCTTCGGCGTGGCGCTGAAAACGAAAGATAAGGAATTGAAATCACTGGCGTCCACCGTTGGCGTCACAGCGCTGTGCGGCATTACGGAACCGACCTTGTACGGCATTGGCATGAAATTGAAACGGCCGTTATACAGTGCGATGGCAGCTGGTGCAATCGGCGGTCTGTATGCCGGTCTGACGGGGGTTAAGCAGTGGGCTTACGGAACGTCGACGATCTTTGCGCTCCCGGTTTATTTGGGCAGCGACAACTCGTTTCTCAATATCTGCATCGCCGTCGCGATTTCGATGGTATTGGCGTTCGTGTTCAGCTATCTGACGCATAAGGATCCGGCGCCGGCTTCCAGCAAGGCGGAAGCGGCAGTCAAGCCGGCGGTGCTGAATAAAAAGCTGGTAATTCATTCTCCGGCCGCGGGTCAGCTGATTCCGCTGGAACAGGTTAAGGATGATACGTTCGCCAGCGGCGCATTGGGTCAGGGCTGCGCCTTGATTCCGGAAAGCGGCGAGTTTGGTTCGCCGGTCAAAGGCAAGGTTGCGATGTTGTTTGAAACCAAGCATGCGATCGGACTGGTCGCCGAGGATGGCACGGAAGTGCTGATTCATATCGGTCTGGATACCGTCAAGCTCAACGGCGAACATTTTACGGCGCTGGTCAAAACCGGTGATGCGGTCGAAGTCGGCACGCCGTTAGTGCAGGTGGATTTAAAAGCTGTGCGGGATGCCGGTTATGATCTGGTAACGCCAGTGCTGATCACAAATTCCGCAGAGGTGCTGGACGTCGTGGAAAACAGCCGGGAACACGTCGAAGCCGGCGATGAAATTTTAACGGTGATTCGCTGATGGCCTTTCCGAAAGGATTTTTATGGGGCGGCGCGCTGGCGGCCAACCAGTGCGAGGGTGCTTATCTTGAGGATGGTAAGGGTCTGTCCCAGCAGGACGTTATGCCGCAGGGCGTGCGCGGACCGGTCACCAACCAGCCAACTCCTGATAATTTGAAACTGATCGGCACGGATTTTTATCACCGCTATCGGGAAGATATCGCGCTGATGGCGGAAATGGGCTTCAAGGTATTTCGTTTCTCGATCGCATGGAGCCGGATTTATCCGCGTGGGGATGAAGTGGAACCCAATGAAGCAGGACTGGCGTTCTATGACCGGGTGATTGACGAATGTCTGAAATATGGCATCGAGCCGCTGATCACGCTGTCGCACTATGAGATACCGCTGCATTTGTGCCGGACTTACGACGGCTTCCGCAGCCGGGAGATGATCGGCTTTTTCCTCCGTTATGCGGAAACCGTGCTTCGCCGTTATCATGACCGGGTAAAATACTGGCTGACCTTTAACGAGATCAATGTCACACTGATTTCACCGTTATTGGGCGCGGGGGTGATGACGCCCAAGGACCAGCTGAGCGCGCAGGACCGCTTCCAGACGGCACATCACCAGCTGGTCGCCAGCGCCAGAGTGACCGCCTTGGCGAAGCAGCTCTGTCCTGCGATTCAGATCGGCTGCATGGCGGCTTCCGCACCGCGGTATCCGATGACCTGCGATCCGCAGGATATGATCGCGATGATGACCAGTCAGCAGGAGCTGGATTATTTTATCCATGTGCATTGCACCGGCGAATATCCGTATTACGCAAAACGGCTGTGGTGGGAAAACAACGTGTGTCTGGAAATCACGGAGGAAGACCGGCAGGCGTTGAAGCATACCGTGGATTTCATATCGTTCAGCTATTATTCAAGCAAAGTCGTGGCGGCGGATGAAAGCCGCTACGCGATGGCCAACGGTAACATCATGCGGGGATTAAAAAATCCTTATGTTCCGGTCTCGGATTATGATTATCCGATCGATCCGGAAGGGCTGCGCTACATTCTTAATTATTTATACGATCATTTCCACAAGCCGTTGTTTGTCGCAGAGAATGGATTGGGGTCGAAGGAAGAACTGACGCCTGACGGAAACGGCGGATTTACGGTTAAGGATCAGGCCCGGATCGACTTTCACCGCGGACATATTCAGGCGATGGCCCGGGCGATTGACGATGGGGTCGAGGTGTTCGGATACACTTCATGGGGGCCGATCGATTGTGTCAGCGCGGCATCGGCAGAAATGACGAAGCGGTATGGCTTCGTCTATGTCGACCGCAATCAGGATGGATCGGGGACCTTACAGCGCTGGAAAAAACAAAGCTTTGACTGGATCGCAAAGATCTACCGAAGCAACGGTGCTGATCTGGATTAAGCTGCTTAATGAAATGGGAACTGTCTGCAAACAACAGGCAGTTCTCTTTTTTGTTGGGAATGCTTTTTTGCCCTCAGCACTTTACGAACAGGCTTTGCTTGTCCATGCCTGTTATGCGGAAAATGTGGTGAAAACACAGAAAAAGGGCGGCTCAAAATGCCAACCCTCAACAATTTAATTATACTCCGAAAAAAATTAAAAAAACAGACTGTTTCCTGCTTTTATATCTTGTATTATATAGGTGTAGAAAGAGATGAGGATCAAGCAGAAAGATCCCATGATCTCTAAAGGAGGTTCTCATGAAGAAGGTACTTCTCGAATATTAAGCCGTTCCCTTCTTTGTTACCAGAACAGGGAGAGGGAACTGAATCTGAAATATCAGAAAACAAAGAATCAAAAATAGAAAGTGAGTCTGGAGAGGACAGACCAATGGGCAGAGAAAAGTAATATTTCATAACTTGAATTTCGGAAAGAAGTGATGAGCTGAATTTTGAAAAATAAAGAGATGAAAAAAATTCAAAGCTGTTTCTATGAAAAAGAATTGTAGATTCTGAAAGTAAACGTGATTTCACTTTAAGATCATGTCCGATGTCCAAGGAAAGAGCTTAGAGTTTATAGAAACATAAGGTAGGAACAAAGAGAATGGCGGTCAGGCTGTTCTCTTTTTTTGACTGAAAGGTATTCTTGTTTCCCCGGATGGAGGCTATAATGAAGGCAAAAGGGAGGATTTATTTATGTTTGACATGATCATTCGTCAGGGCTTGATTCTGGATGGGACCGCTGCGCCGGGAAAGGTGGCCGATCTGGGCATTGTCGGCGATCAGATTGCCGCGATCGGCGATTTAAGCGGAGAATCCGCGAAGCAGGAGATCGACGCCAGGGGGAAAGTGGTAACTCCGGGATTCATCGACCCGCATTCGCATTCAGATTTGTCTGTTTTGTTCGAGCCGTCGATGACCAATTATCTGATGCAGGGCGTGACGACGGTGGTCGGCGGTAACTGTGGTCATTCTTACGGTCCGGTCGGCGACGAATTGTACCGCAGCGCGATCATTGATCCGAAGGTTGCGTTTCAGGCCGATCCGTCCTATTTTACGATGACATCGTTGCTTTTGCCAAAAGAGAAAGCTGTCAAAGCGTTGAAGGAACAGTATGGAATTGATATGGACTGGCATTCATTTAAAGAGTATCTGGACAAGTGCGATCAACAGCCGTTAGACGGCAATATCGCCTCATTGGCGGGCTACAGCGCGATCCGCGGGACGGTCATGGGCATGGATTGCTGCCGGGCGGCCACGGAAGAAGAAATCGTGAAGATGGAAGAGCTGACGCGGCAGTGTTTGGAAGACGGCGCGTTCGGCTTATCGACAGGCACCGATCCGCAATATGTGCCGGGACCGTTTGCCAGTTTTGACGAAACGGTGCGGATGTTGAAAATCGTGAAGGAGTACGATGGGATATTTGCTTCGCATACGCGGAATTATGACGCGGAAGGCAAACCGGACCGGATGGGCGGTTATCAGGATATGCTGAAACAGGCGATGGCCGCGGGCGTGCGGGCCAATGTATCGCATGTTCATACGCTGGGAATGGGCGTCGATGAACAATCCAACGCCGAAGCGGCACGCAAGACGCTGGCGTATTTTGAAGAAATGGAAAAACAGGGCTGCGACCTGAGCTACGACGTGATTCCTTCGCCTTACAGCATGGATATGACAGTGCCGTATTTTGCGACCTTCCTGCGGCCCTTTGTCTTGATGTGCGGCAGCCGTCAGCATCTTGCCGAGAGCTTCAAGGTACCGGATTTCCGCAAGATGGTGCATGCGGTGATCGACGCGGGACTGTATCCGCTGCTCGATGAAAAGAATCTGATGATGAGCATGTATCCGATCCTGACCATTTCACGCCATCAAAATCCGGCGCATCTTGGGAAAAATCTGTATGCTTACGCGACGGAGCTGAAAAAAGATCCGCTTGATCTGGTCATGGATCTGTTTGCTGAGGATTGCGACATGGGCGCGGATATGGCGATGCCCAGCGCGGTCGAATCCAATGATATCCTCTGCACTCACCGCATGGCCATGCCATGCTCTGACGGATTCACCGGCGATAAATCAATGAATTTCGGCTTGAATGAGGATATTCAGATGACGCCGAATCCGATGAATTACAGTTTTATCATCCGCTATCTGACGCGCTATCAGAACCAGATCGCAATGGAGGAATTGATTCATAACGTCACGATGAAGCCGGCTGTTCGCTTCGGCATCGAGAAACGCGGTTCGCTGCAGATTGGAAATTACGCGGATATCGTCGTCTTCGACCGGGAGGCCCTGCACAGCTATGACCGTGATGCCAACATGTCCCAGTATCCGGAAGGGATTGATTATGTTCTGGTCAACGGCGTTGTGACGATCGATCACAAGCGTCATACCCAATCCGCCGCGGGAAGAATGCTGCGGAAAAACCAACAATAAAGGGCAGCGATCATCGCTGATTTTATGCAGACTATCAGAAAGATATTTTTTATATTAACACTGTTTTTCTTAGTGTCATGTAGTTTGAATAAATATGATGTCGATGGTCCTATGATTGTTAATGGCGATGTATTTGGTCTGGAAGATTATAAAGTGGAAGAATGCAGCTTGAAAGAGAATCGATATGTTTATGTTATTTCACAAAAGACAGAGACTATTCAAAAAACAGTTTCTATAACTTTATATAGTTATGATTCTAAAGAGGCGGCCGTCCAAAATATGCTTGATTTATTAGAAAAGACAGCAGAGTTTAAAAGAAAATCAAATTGTGTTGATTGTATTTATTTGCCTCATGAGATGACTGAATCAGAAATTAGATCCTATTTTCCTTTAGACAATATGGATTTATGGCAATGTGAGGAAGTTTATAATCTATTTGATACTATATATATAAGACAGAATAATAAACTCGTGAGATTATTTTCAGATCCATCGACTATATTTACACAACCAGATGAAGAAACAATTAAGGCCGTTCACCGGATACTTAATTATGAGTTTGAAAAAGAGTAGTGCAAAACGGACTTCAGCAGAGAATAAGCCAGGCTCTGATTGAACGACTGATTCTTAGAATCAATGTGGATAAAGTACAGTAGTTCAAAGACGAGAAAGGGATAGATTGACACTTCTGTGTGTTTGAAAAAATGATAGACAATATCGCGATAAGCCCACCACAGATTCATAGTTACGGCGATCGAGCACAAGCGTCAAAACTAAGCCGCGGCGGGAAGAATGCTGCGGAAAAACCAACAATAAAGGGCAGCGTTCATCGCTGCCCTCAACAATTTAATTATACAGGAAAAAAGTGTGAAAAAACAGACTGTTTCCTTCTTGGATATCTTGTATTATATAGATAAAGAAAGAGATGAGGATCAATACAAAGATCCAACGATCTCACAGGAGGTTCTCATGAAACAGGTGCTGCTCGAATTTTAAGCCGTTTCCTTCTTCGTTACCAGAACGGGGAGAGGAAACTGAAAAGAAAACGATGACTTTGAATCAATAATAGAAAGTGAGTCTGGAGAGGGCATACCAATGGACAAGGATATCCATAATCAGAAGTTCATACAGGGCACGGGTAAACACAAAGAATAATCGATGATTTAGAAAGAGAGGTAAATATGAAGAAAATTCTAACATTACTTTTACTATTCTCAATTTCTATTACGAATATAAGTGCTAATTCCGTCAATGTAAGACAGCCGATTGAAAAAGGAGAGTTTTCTGAAGTCAGCTTGGAAATGTTAGCTTATGAAACTGGAATTGATTCACCCTATAAAGGGCAATATCTGACTTATATTGTTGATAAAAATAACAATATTGTCCGAATGGAAATCCCGGATGGAAATCAGTTAACCGCTGAGCCGAGATCAGTTTCGACAATTGCAGTATTTTTGGGAGGAGCCATAGTGGGTTATTTAACAAGCACCGTCATTGATGGGATAGTGATTGCGGTAACAGGTGAATCGGGAGCATTCTGGGTTGCACAAGCAATCGAAAATGTTTTAAATAAACCTTATACCGGTTCAACTACAATAACTTGCGATTATTATCCTCCATATTCTCAGGAATATTACTTTTGTATCTACCGATGAAAGTAAATAAGAAAATATTCCTTTACGGCTTCATTACAGGAATACTCATTTATTTAATTCTTGTCGCCGCCGGTTTTCATTTCTAAAAAATAGGATAACCCAATTTCAGGGATGTATCCCAAGATTTTCATTTAAAATAAGTCTTAAAACGGCAAGATGCAGCAGACCATCTCGCCGTTTTTTCGATCAATTTTCACATAAACTCAAATAGTTGAAGGGATGGGCAATGTGGCTGATAAATTAACAAAAAAAGTTCTAACCCGTGTTGCTTTGTGTTTAATTATTCCTACCTTCTTAGGCATTGTTATTTATTTTGATTATTCACATTTTGTAAATCAGTTCCAGGTATTACAATTAGATTTTAAAGGTTATTCTAAAGAGTCAAATATTCTTTTAAAACTGAATGATTTAAGTATAATTCATGGAATTCAATATATCTATCAAAAGAGTGATCCGATAGAGTCTTTTGACGACATGTTCATCATTGAAATATCAAAGAAGCCAAAGTTTATTTCTTATGTTTTAAGGGACATTGGCCACGTCCTGTTGTGGCAAGAACAAGAGGAATATGAAATTCAAGACATTAGAATAAAGTTTGTGATTGAACTCTATGACTCTAGTAGTTCAGACTCAAAAGATTATTATTTGCGTTATAAAAATGAGTTTCAAATTGGCAATCTCTATTATTCCTTGCATTTTGCTTATCCTTACAGTGGAGATCTTGATGGAAATCAGCTGCCTGAAGAAGCCATTGATCATCTCAAAGAACTTTCTATGCAAAGAATTTCAAAATTGCTTCAGGAAGATTAAAATTAGTCTTATTATATTATCTTCGAAGTGTGTATTTCATTGAAATCACAAGGCGGAGTGATAGATGCCGTTTTTCACTCCCAACATTTTAATTATACTCTAAAAATTTTTGAAAAAACAGACTGTTTCCTTCTTGGATATCTTGTATTATATAGATAAAGAAAGAGATGAGGATCAATACAAAGATCCAACGATCTCACAGGAGGTTCTCATGAAACAGGTGCTGCTCGAATTTTAAGCCGTTTCCTTCTTCGTTACCAGAACGGGGAGAGGAAACTGAAAAGAAAACGATGACTTTGAATCAATAATAA
>NZ_JADNEM010000010.1:112461-129006 GCF_015552275.1 Holdemania sp. 1001302B_160321_E10
TTTTAAGCCGTTTCCTTCTTCGTTACCAGAACGGGGAGAGGAAACTGAAAAGAAAACGATGACTTTGAATCAATAATAAAAAGTGAGTCTGGAGAGGGCATACCAATGGACAAGGATAACGGAGAGTTTATTCAATAATTTAAGTCTTTGGTTTTTATTCCATAGTCAATGAAGAGTGAAGCGAGGCTTCCAATCGAAAGACGAAGTTTCGATTGATAAAGCTTGATTCTTAACCGAGGGTGTAAAAATAAGAGAAAAAGACGAAGAATTCCAAAATGGGAAAACGCTTCGTCTTTTATTTCATTCGTGAACAGCACAGTTTCGTAGCGGCAAGAGTAGTGTGAAAAGAGGAAATTAACGATGAAGAAAATAATAGCTTTTATTGTCATAAGTCTATTGCTTTGCGGCTGTGCCTCTGACAAAAAGTCCAGCCTGGGCGCACAGATCAGCCGCAGTCCGAAGATCCAGTCGATTACAGAAGCAGAATTGGAAAGTCTGGCGGATACTGAAGAAAACTATTTCATATTGTTTTGTGCGGGAAAGGATGTTACCTGTCAGGCGATTGTTGAAGATACCCAAAAGCTGAAACTGAGTCAGCCGGCCGCTTACTATTTCTTTGATCTTGAAGATTCCATCACGGCCTGTTCTACGCAGGACGCGAAGGCAGCTGAGCAGGCGATTCAGGATTTTCTGGCGTTTCTGGATCGTTATGCGATCACAAAAATCCCAACCATTCACTATTACAAAGGCGCGAAGTTCATAAAATCGCATAACATTGAAGAATATGAGAACTCTGCTGTTTTGACGGAAGCCGAAGAACAAGCTCGGATTGAAGAATTTAGGAACTGGATGAACAGCGTGGAATAACGATCAAAAACAAAGAAAACACAGACTTTTAGAGCCTGCGCTTTTTTTATGTGTCGGAAGTTTTTACATTGAGTTTACTGATCGTCTTCGGGATCAGAAAGCAGGGTTTTGAGTTCTTTCAGCGGGCGGTGGGGTTCAAGATTTTCCCGTTCCTGTTTGCGATGTTGATGACGGAGCTGCTGGACCTGGACTTCCAGCTCGCGTGAGCTGAGGCGCATCGCGCCCTGCCCCATGATGATCAGCTGTTCCATCCCATCGGAAGTTGCGACGGTAACCTCAAACTGGTCGGCGAGCTGATGCGTGGCTTTTTCGATGTAGGAATCGGCCGTCTGCGAGGTTTTCGTGTAGACGACGTACAGGTTATGCAGCTTCTGAATTGAGCCGGGATTATCCTTGACCTGATACGCGTCGAAGACCAGAATCAGAATTCCGGTGCGGGTTCCCTGGAAGCTGGAAAGCAGCTGGATCAGCTGATCGCGGGCTGCGGACAGATCTTCCCGGGCCAGCACAACAAGCTCACTCCACGAATGAATCATATTGTAACCATCGACTAACAGACATTTCGTCTTGGGCTTCTGCCGCTGGATTTCAATATGTTCCGGCATTTCCTTGCGCTTGACCGGAGCGCGTACCGCCACTTTTTCCTTCGGCTTGTGCGTACGTTCCATGACACGTTTCAGCTCGGCGTCGTCGACGGTATAGCGGTTATGATGATAACCGGAATCGACTGTCTCCACTTTCTGCGGATGCCATTGAGCTTCGATATGCATGTGTTCCTCAACTTCGTCGTAGCGCACAAGAAATCCTGCGCCGTGGCTGCAGAAAACGGAATCCGCAGGGAAGTCGAGATCGCCGTCGCAGTCGTAGCCGATCGCTTCGATCAGTGCCTGTTGATCGGCGCAGGGCTGATAACCTTGAAACGTGCAGACCAGCCGGCCTAAGCCATGGGTATAAGCGGTCAGCTCGGCTTGGTAATTGCGCATTTTGGCAACTGGGGCCGTGCCTTCCAGAATTACCGTGTCGGTCTGATTCTGCGTGATTGCCGACTGCGCCTGCATCCGCTGCAGATCGAACAGCGCACGGCTCAGCTGACCGGCGGGCAGCTCCATGCGGAACTGATAGACCGGCTCCAGCAGCTGGCAGGTTGTCCTGCGCAAACCCTGACGCAGCGCCCGAAGCGTGGCCTGGCGGAAGTCGCCGCCTTCGGTATGTTTGATGTGCGCTTTCCCGGCGATCAGCGTGATTTTGATATCGGTGATCGGCGAGCCGGTTAATACGCCGGGAACTTCGATTTCATCCAGACAGTTCAGCACCATTTTCTGCCACGGCAGCGCTAACCAATCGACCGGGCAGTCGGAAGTCACCTGCACCCCAGAGCCGGGCGGCAGCGGTTCAAGCAACAGATGCACCTCGGCGTAATGGCGCAGCGGCTCGTAATGACCGACGCCTTCCACCGGCGTGCAGATCGTTTCTTTGTAATTGATTTTTCCTTCGTCGAACTCCACGTCCAGGTGAAACCGGCTGGCGATCAGCTGTTTCAAGATCTCAATCTGAACGTTGCCCATGATCTGAATGCGGATTTCCTGCGTCGGCGCGTGAAATTGCAGATGCAGCTGGGGATCTTCTTCCTCTAGCTGCTTGAGCTGACGATATAACGCAAACGGATCGCAGCCCGCCGGCGGGATCAGGCTGTAGCTCAGACAGGCGGAAAGCACCGGCGTCCGAGCGGGCTGCTCAAATCCCAATCCGTCATGAATCCCTAATTTCATCGGTCCTTTCAGGCAACAAACCTGACCAGCCGGAACCTCATTGACCATGGTGAACTGCTCGCCGGAGTACAGCCGCAGCTGATCGACCTTTTCACCGTTGTCCAGCACCTGTTTGGCCTTTAAAACACCGCCGGTAACTTTGACATGCGTCAAGCGCGTGCCCTGGCGGTCGCGGGAAACTTTGTAAACTCGGGCTCCGAAGGTTTCCGGATAGCTTTTCATTGCGGTGTAGGCGTCCAGTCCGTCCAACAGCGCTTCCACGCCGTCCGCTTTCAGCGCGGAGCCGAAATAACAGGGAAAAAGCGAGCGGTCAGCGACCGCGCTCTGGATCTGGGAAGGGGTCAGCGTCCCCTGCTTAAGATAGCTTTCCAGCAGATCGTCGCGCTGCATCGCGATGTTTTCCATCTGCCCGTCCACCTGCGTAAAGTCGATAATCCGCGGATCAAGCTGGGTTTGCAGCGAAGTCATCAGCGCCGCCGCGTCATCGTAAGCAATATCCATCTTGTTGACGAACACAAACGCCGGGACATGATAGGTTTCCAACAGCTTCCAGATCGTATGCGTATGCGCCTGCACGCCGTCGATGCCGCTGATCAGCACGATCGCGTAGTCCAGCACCTGCAGCGTGCGCTCCATTTCCGCGCTGAAGTCGATATGGCCGGGCGTGTCCAGCAGTGTGAATTCGGTTTGCTTCCACGGGAACATCGCCTGCTTTAAAAAGATCGTAATACCCCGGCTGCGTTCCTGATCGTCATAATCGAGGACGGTATCCTGATGATCGACGCGGCCGCGCTTCCGGATTTGATTGGATTGATAAAGAAGACTTTCCGACAAGGTTGTCTTGCCGGCGTCGACATGCGCCAGCGCGCCTAAAATAATCTGTTTCATAGAAAAATTGTATGCGACTTTCCGTGTTTGTTCAAGTCTTTTACCAGCGATTTGCGCCGCTGTGTTTCCAAGGGGAAACGCATCATGCTAAGATGAGCGCTTTTCCGAGTTGATTTTTAACGTCGGAGCGGTCCAGGTTTCAGGCAGGCAGATCAATAACAGCGGATAGAATTCCAGTCTTCCCGCTAACATGACCAGACACAATACCAGTTTGGAAAACGGCGGGAAAGCGGCATAGCTGCCCAGCGGACCAACGCCGTTCAAGCCGGTGCCGGAATTATTCATGCAGGTAAGCACGGCGCTGCCGGCCGTTTCCAGATCCGCGCCAGCCGCCGCTAACAAAATCCAGCCGACGAGGAAAAACGACAGATAAATGAGGATAAACGTTAACGTACGCTGGATTGTGGCTTCCGCAACAGGCTGTCCGTCCAGCGTCGCAATTTTGACAATCTGCGGCTGACGGCTGCGGTGCAGCTCCCGTTTCATGGCTTTTCCTGCCACGATGACCCGGGCGATCTTCAAACCGCCGCCGCTGGAGCCGGTGCAGGCGCCGAGCATTGTGATCAAGGGCAGAAGCAGCCGGCAAAGCTGCGGCCAGCGGTTAAAATCGGCGCTGGCGAAGCCGGTGGTGCTGATCGCGCTGGCGGTTTGGAAGAAGGCCAGCCCCAAGGCATTCACCAACGCTTTTCCATCCAGAATCAGACTGCCCGCAATGATCAGCCAGAATCCCAGAAACAATCCGGCATACCAGCGCAGCTCCTCGTTTTTCAAAGCCTGCGCCGCCCGGCCGGTGACAAACAGCCACACAAGCTTGAGATTGACGCCGAAAATCAACATGAAGAATGCGATGATGGATTCCACGGCCGGGGACTGATAGGCGGCAATCCCAAGATTCCGGGTTGAAAATCCGCCGGTGCCGGCGGTTGCCAAAGCGTGGCAGACACTTTCCCACAACGGCATTTTGGCAAAACATAAGAGGATCGCTTCCACAAGGGTTAATCCGCCATATACCCCACACAGGACCGCCGCGCTCTGCCGGAAGCGGGGAAATAATTTCTCCGCCGCCGGACTGGCTTCTGCTTCCGCCAGATTCATCGTGCTGCCTTGGGAAGCGGGGACAAGCATGACCATAAATACGACGAAGCCCACCCCTCCAATCCACTGCGTCAGTGCCCGCCACAACAGAAGTGAGCGGGGCAGCGCTTCCACGTCGGTCAGGATTGTCGCTCCGGTGGTCGTATAGCCGGAAATAATTTCAAATACGCTGTCGATGAACGAAAGCTGTCCGCTCAAACTCAGCGGCAGCGCTCCGCACAGCGATAAAATCAGCCAGCAGAGTCCGATGCTCAGCAAGCCCTCACGGGCTGAAATCACCCGTTCGCCGCGGCCGTAGCGAAGCAACAGGCTGCCGGGCAGCGCGCAGCATAACATCGGGATCAGAAAAAGGTCGAGCCGTTCCCCTGAAATTGCTGCGAAACATAAGGGAAGGGCCATTGCGGCTGCGGATCCGAGCAGTGAAGCGCCGGCGATCCAACCGGCCAGCTTCCTGTTCATACCGACCGCAGCGGAGTTTCAAGCAGATCCGCGAGACGGTGAACTTGCCCGGCCGGGGCTAAAACAATGATGAAATCGCCGGTTTGCAGCTGATCCCGGCCGCCCGGGATGATCATCTGGGCATGCCGCAGAACCGCGGTGATCAGAATGTTTTTCTTCAACGGCAGCGCCTGTAAAGGCGCGGCGACAATGCGCCGGGCATCCGGCCCGATTTCAAATTCAAGCGCTTCGATCTGACCGCCGGCCAGCGTGTGCAGCGTAATGATCGGATTTTCATCGCGGCTGTCGATCGAACGGACATAGCCGAGAATCTGTTCGGTTGCCAGATCCTTGGGCATGACGGTACGGATTTTGGCTTCGTGCAGGATCGGCAGATAGGAATGCGTATTCTGACGGCAGAAGACCAGGCCGATTTGCCGGCTTCTGCCATACAGCGCAAGCATGGCGTTGATTTCATCGCTGCCAGTCACGGCGATCAGAGCATCCATCGCATCAAAGTTCAATGTCTGTAAAAACGGATGATTGGTCGCATCGCCCCGGCAGACGTCCACTTTATGAAACCAGGTGCTGATGAGGGCGCAGCGGGCCGGATCCTTTTCCACGAGCGTGATCTGAACCGGCTGATCCGCCAGCTGCTGGCAGAGGGATAAGCCGAGATCGCCGCCGCCCAGAATAAGAAGCTGCCGGATTCCGGTTGTCCGCAGTTTTAAGCGGCTGAACAATGCCAGCGCTTGGGAACGCGAAGCGGTCAGGGTTAAATGATCCCGGGCCTGGACGATGAAATCGCCGCGGGGGATCGAAGCCTGATCGCCGCGCAGACACAAGCTGAACAAATAGCGGCCGGGATAGGCTTTGCGGATTGCCGTCAGATTCTTTCCGATCAGCGCTGAACCGGGCTGAACCTCGAATTCCATCAGTTCCACGCGCCCGGCAGAAAAGCTGTCGACATTGACCGACGCCGGAAATTCCAGAATTCTGACCAGCTCCCGGGCTGCCAGTTCGTCCGGATTCAGCGACAGCGATAAGTTTAAATCCTGACTGAGTAAGGACAGAGATTTTAAAGCGGTGGATTCCTGCATCCGGATTAAGGCGATCCGACAGCCTGAATGCCGGGCCATTAACGCGCTGAGCATGTTGGCTTTTTCATCGCGGGTTACGGCGATAAACAGATAGGCATGATCTGCCCCGGCGGCATTTTGAACGTCGAGGTCCAGCGCGGATCCCTGCAGGCATAAAACGTCGAGCTGGCGGCTGACGCGCTGGCAGACTTCGGGATCCGCGTCGATAACGGTGACGTTATGCCCTTCTTTCATCAAGGTGCGGGCCAGATGATAGCCGACGTTGCCGCAGCCGGAAATAATGATATTCATAAGCGTTCCTCCTGATTGATCGGAGGGCTTCCCGCTTCGGACAAGCTGGCGGGCAGTCCGTGAGGTTGTTCTTTTCTTCATTATAGCATGCGGATCTGTTCTCTACCGGACTGTTTCTGATTTCGGGAAAACGAAAGTGGTAGAAAAAGGATGAAAACGGAATGGATCAGGGATAACGCTTAAGAAGCAGAAAAAAACCCGGAAAATTCCGGGCTTTCTAAGTAAAGAGATCCGACGCTATAAGCAGCGGTCCAGAATCTCCAGCACTTCTTCAATCTTCGCTTCGGCGTCTTCCGGTTGGCCATGCATCGCGTCCTTCACGCAGCCGTGAATGTGGGCGCTTAAAATCTCCTGATTGACCTTTGCCAGAATCGCCGAGGCGGCCTGGATCTGGTTGGAGATGTCGATGCAGTAGCGGTCGTCCTCGACCATCCGGATCACGCCGTCGATCTGTCCCCGCGCTGTTTTTAACAGCTGCAGGGTGCGGGCGGCGTCGGCTTTCATTTACGCGACGGAAACGACTTCGTATCCCGCATCGGTAACGGCCTGGATCAGCGCGCTGTCTTCCACCGGCTGGCTGCAGCTGACGACCGCTTTCTTTTCGTCCAGCGTGACCTCTGCTTTTTCGACGCCGGCGACGGCGTTGAGCGCGGCTTCGACGCGGGCCTTGCAATGAGCGCAGGCCATTCCGTTTACGATCATAGTTTTTGTCATGTTCTTTTCTCCTTTATTTTTAAATTCAATATGCTGGACGGCAACCTGCGCGGCAGGCGCCGAGGAAGACTCCGGGAGTCCGGCCGGGCGCGGACTGGAGAATAATTTCAGCCGCAGCGCGTTGGAAACGACGCTGACGGAGCTTAAGCTCATCGCCGCCGCGCCGAACATCGGATTCAGCTTCCAGCCTAACAGCGGAATGAACACGCCGGCGGCCAGCGGAATCCCGATGCTGTTGTAGATCAAAGCCCAGAACAGATTCTGCTTGATGTTGCGCAGGACAGCTTTGGAGAGCTTGATGGCCGTGACGGCGTCCCACAGATCGCTTTTCATCAAGACGATATCGGCGGATTCAATCGCCACGTCTGTTCCCGCGCCGATCGCGATGCCGACGTCCGCCTGGGCCAGCGCCGGGGCGTCGTTGATGCCGTCGCCAATCATGGCGACCTTGCGGCCTTCGGCCTGAACCTGGCTGACGACCCGCTGCTTATCGGACGGCAGAACCTCGGCGATCACGTTGTCGATCCCGGCCTGGGCGGCGATCGCCTGGGCCACCTGCGGGTTGTCGCCGGTCAGCAGGATCACGTCGATTCCCATCCGTTTGAATTCAGCGACCGCGGCGCGGCTGGTCGGTTTGATCGTATCAGCGACGGCGATCATTCCCAGAACCACTCCGCTCTGGGCGATGAACAACGGCGTGCGGCCCTGCGATGCGGCGTTGTGATGCAGCTGTTCGATCTGCTTGTCCGCCAGTCCCATCGCCTGCATCATTCTGAGATTGCCGGCAGCGGTCGGCTGGCCGTCGATCAACGCCCGAACACCCTGGCCGGCGATGTTCTCGAATTGATCAACGGATTGGATCTTGGCATTTTGTTTCTGACCATAGCGCACGATCGCTTCCGCCAGCGGATGCTCGGACACCGCTTCCAAGGAAACGGCGGCGTCCAGCAGCGCGGCTTCGCTTTCGCCCAGAACCGTGACCTCGGTGACTTCCGGCTTGCCGGTTGTGACCGTGCCGGTTTTATCCAGAATGACGGTTTGTAAGGAATGCGCTGTTTCCAGCGCTTCGCCGGATTTAATCAGAATACCGTTCTCCGCACCCTTGCCGGTGCCGACCATGATCGCGGTCGGTGTTGCCAGCCCCAGCGCGCACGGACAGGAAATGACCAGGACGGCGATTCCGATCGATACCGCGAAGCTGATTGATTCGCCCAGAAGCAGCCAGATGACGGCGGCCGCCAGGGCGATCGTGATTACAACGGGAACGAAGACGCCGCTGACCTTGTCGGCCAGCTTGGCGATCGGCGCTTTGGAGGCTGACGCTTCTTCTACCAGCCGGATGATCTGCGAGAGCGTGGTGTCCTCACCGACCAGCGTCGCTTCCATTTCCACCGCGCCGCTTTTGTTGACGGTTGCGCCGATGATCTTTTCACCGACGGTGCGTTCGACCGGAATGCTTTCGCCGGTGATCGCCGATTCGTCAAAGGCCGCGCTGCCCTGTACGATCACGCCGTCGACCGGTACGCTCTGGCCCGGCTTGACGCGGAGGCGGTCGCCCGGGCGGACATCCTCGACGGGAATTTCCACGAACTCTTCACCGCGGCGGACCCAGGCAGTTTTCGGCGCGAGATCCATCAGCTTGGCGATCGCTTCCGAGGTTTTGCCCTTGGAGCGGGTTTCCAGATATTTGCCCAGCGTGATCAAGGTCAGAATCATCGCCGAAGTCTCAAAATACATGTCCATCGCCCAGCTGTGAACCTTGACCATATCCTGCGCGCCCAGTCCCATGCCGATTTCATACAGCGCGATCACGCCGTAGACGATCGCGGCGGCGGAACCGATGGCGATCAGCGAATCCATGTTCGGCGAGCGCCGGAACAGGTTCTTGAAACCGTTGGTAAAGTAGTGGCCGTTGACGATCACAACCGGCAGACACAACAGAAACTGCGTCAGCGCAAAGTTCATCGTGTTTTCATGACCGAGGAAAAACGCCGGAAGCGGCCAGCCCATCATGTGGCCCATCGACAGATAGAACAGCGGAAGCATGAAGACGACGGAGATGATAAAATGGGTCTTCATCGTTTTGATCTGCTTCTCCATCGGATTTTCCGCGGCTGACGCTTTGGAAGCCGCCGCGGGTGCGCCGTGCTCCTCGGCGTGATAGCCGGCCTGTTCGACAGCCTGCAGAATCTTATCGCTGGTCAGCTGATTTTCATCGAAGCTGACGGTCATCTTGTTCGCCAACAGATTGACGTCGCATTGTTCGACGCCGTCCAGCTTGCGCACGCCGCGCTCGATCGCAGCGCTGCAGGCGGAGCAGCTCATGCCTGTAACATCATAAGTTTTCTTCATTTCATCACCTCGAGTACCCCACCCCTAGGGGGTGTATGGAAGTAGCATAACGCACATCGTTTTTTCTGTCAATCGCAATGCTTTTTCAAGACTCGAATTCCTTATCTTTTCAGGACTTAAATTCCTTGCTTTTTCATAACTTAAATTCCTTTGCGGTCCCCGATCCTTTATATAGGATAAACCGGCCGGGTCAAATCATACCCGGTCAGGATGAGAAAAAGAAAAAGGACGCGTTAACGTCCCTGAAATGGAAGCAGAAGCGCTTCGGGAGTTTTCCGCGGGCGCGGAGCGGGCTGTTCGGCCGGGTAGCCCAGCGCAATAGCGGAGACTAACTGCAGCTGAGGATAACCTACATAGGCGCAGATTTCCTTTTCCGTATATTCGGTATCGCGGATCCACAAAGCGCCTAAGCCGAGGTTCACCGCTTCCAGACAAACATGCTCGATTGCGGCGCCGATGGATAACAGATCACCGGGGATCCACAGCTCGTCCGGTTCTCTGAAGACAAGCATCAGGACAGGCGCGTTTTGTATAATCTGAGCGGTGTGCCTGGAACTGTTGACATAGCCGGGCAGTTCTTCATCGTGACTTTCAAACAGCTGAAGCATAATCCCGGCGACCTGATCTTTCCGGCCATCCTCTAAAATCATAAATTGCCAGGGCTGGCGGTTTTTCGCCGACTGACACAGCCGCGCGGCTTCGATCAGCTTTTCCAGTTTGGCTTTTTCCACAGGTTTTGTTTCAAACTTGCGGATACTTCGCCGCTGTGCGATTACTTCTTCCAATTCCATGATTGAACCTCCTTTTTGCGTTCTTTTTCCAGTGTCAAATCTGAATTGGGACCTTGATCCTATTGTAAAGGATCGCGCGAGGAAAATCATCGAATTGAATGAAAAACAGGGGCGAAATCATCGAAATAGTAAAAATTTTAAAAAAATCAAAAAAAAGAGGGGCTTTTTTCAATTTTGCGCAATATTAATACTAGAGGGACGATTTCCCTGTTCCAGACTGATTTCTGTTTGCAACTTCCTTCAAACCTCCAAATACGGATCGTCCCTCTCCCCTTATTCAAAAAAACAATTCTGAAGCATTGAAAACAGTCTGACCGTTTTACAAGACCGTTGAAGGAAAGCGTTGGTTGTTTCCTTGTTCTGATCAAGTCTGAATCCGAGGGTATTGTTCAGCCTGATGGCTGGCCTGCGTTACTTTCTGCGAAGACAAAAAGCGGGAACGCCAAAAGAAAACCGGGATTATTCCCGGCGTTTGACGATATTCAGCTGGTACAATTCGGGATGCATATACAATTCGTCGAAATCGAAAATCTTCCCGTTTTTCATATAAACTGTATTTGCGATCTTGATGATCGGCATCTTGGGATCGCAGCGCAGGATTTCCGCAATGTATTCGGGCGGGAAAATCGCCGAGATATTCTGATAGTCACAGTCGATGTCGTAGCCGTTTTTTTCGGCATAGTCGTATTTTGAGGATTCCAGAATTTTAATCGACATGTCGGGATGCAGATCGACGGCCATGTAGGTACGTTCAAACATGATCGGTACGTCGTCGGCCATCCGCGTCCGCTCGATGTAGTAAATCCGATCCTCCGGCCGGATGCCGAGAATCCGCGCGACGGTCTTGCCGGCGGTGGTCACGGAAAAGGTATTGACGATGGAGGTCGGCACTTTTCCCATGTCCCGCATATCGTCGCTGAAGCTTTTGATCAGCGGGGTGCGTTGGATGACGTTGGGCTTGGCGACGAACGAGCCGCTGCCCTGATTGCGGTAGATGTAGCCCCGGGTGGTCAGATTGCCCAGGGCCTGACGGACGGTTACGCGCGAGACGCCGTATTCCCTGGACAGCTCAGCCTCGGTGGGAAGCAGGTCGTCCGTGACGTATACGCCGCTGTTGATTTTATCAATCAGATCATTTTCAATTTGTTTATATCGCGGAATCCGCGCTTGCTTTGAGCTTGCCATGGTTTCACCTTCTGTGCCAATCATAGCATATTTGTATTATTATGACAAGAAAGAAAGGGGTTAATAGTAATACAAATTGAGAAAATGTGACTTGAATTGATAATAAATTACAAAATTTGTATTGATAAATTTAGATATTGATAATACAATGGACTCGGAGATAAACCTTGAGGGGTTTATGAGAAATAGGGAGGAAAAACTTTATGTCTTTAATTCAGGCACTCCTGATAGGCGTATTCGCTTATCTCGGCCGAAACCAGGTACCATGGCTGTTTGGTACGACTGGCGGATTCTACTGTGTCGGCAGACCGTTGGTAGCGGGCGCTATCGTCGGTTTGATTCTGGGGGACGTCACCACCGGCGTATTGTGCGGCGTAGCGGTTCAGGCGATGTATCTGGGCCAGATCGTCGCGGGCGGCGCGATGCCGTCTGATGTGAACTACGCGGCGTTTATCGGTATTCCGTTAGCGATGGTCGCGGGCGGCGGCGCGGAAGCGGCGATCGCGTTAGCCATTCCGTTAGGCGCGTTAGGCACCGCGATGCACAACTTCACGATGACGGTCAACTCGTATTGGGTTCACCGGGGCGATAAATGTGCGGAACAGGGCAATGTTTCGGGAATCGCCCGCAACAACCTGTGCGGCACAATTCTGCATTTAGTTGAACGCGTCAGCGTCGTAACGATCGCCTGCTACTTCGGCGCTCCGGCTGCGGAAGCGATTCTGCACGCACTGCCGCCGATCGTCTTACAGTTTTTGCAGGTTGCCGGCAAGATGCTTCCGGCGCTGGGCTTCGCGCTGCTGCTGAAGCAGATCGTTGCCGAAAAGTGGATGATCGTGCTGTTCTTAATGGGCTGGATCATCACTCAGGCGACCGGCATGACGACGACCGCGTTAACCATTATGGCCGTCGGCGTCGCGCTGCTGTTCGTTATGGCGAAATATAACGGCGCCGGCAACGCGGCTGCCGCGGATGAAGGAGGAGATTACGATGAGTAAGAAACTGGACCGCAAGGACGTTAAGAACGCCGCATGGACTTGGATGTTCTTCCACCACTGCGCGCAGAACTTTGAACGTATGCAGGGTTTGGCCTTCTGTCATACGATGTCGAAACCTCTGGAAAAGTTATACGGCGATAATCCGGAGGAACTGAAAGCGGCGCTGACCCGCCACATGCAGTTCTTCAATACGGAACCGCAGTTGGGCAGCGTCATCCCGGGCATCACGATCGCTCTGGAAGAAGCGCGGGCCAACGGCGGCGAAGTCGACGCGGAACTGATCATGGGCACCAAGAATGCCCTGATGGGTCCGTTTGCCGGCATCGGCGATTCCATCTTAATGGGAACCTACAGCCCGATCCTGCTTTCGATCGCAATCGGTTTGTCCGCCGGCGGTTCGCTGATCGGCGCGATCTTCTTTGTGATCGCCTGGCTGGGCACCGTCATTCCGTTAAAATACTTCATGTTCATGAAGGGCTATGATTTAGGCATGGATGCCGTCAAGCTGTTGATGAACAAGGAAATCAAAGATAAGATCACGACTGCACTGACGATGGTCGGTCTGATCGTTATCGGCGGCGTCGCTTCGACGACTGTGGCTGCGCCGATCAAGTTTGTCTTCACGGCAGGAGAAATGACCGTTTCGATTCAGGAAATCCTGAACAAGATCATGCCGACTTTGGTCCCGATGTTGGTCACCGTGGGCTGCTGGCTGCTGGCGGACAAAAAGGGCTGGAACAGCAACAAGCTGATTCTGGGCATCCTGGGTCTGGCCGCCGTCATGGTTCTGTTAGGCATTATGTAATTCACGACAGTCAGGCGCTGATTGCGCCTGTCTGTTTCATCAGAAAATGAATCTTCATTCTCTGATGAAACAGAAATGAGTGTAAACAATAACGATAAAGGGAGGAAATAGACGTATGGATTATAAAATTCTTTGGACGGATATGCACAGCAACATCCACCACGAACAGATGAACGAACTGCCGCAATGGTTTGACCAGGTACAGAAGATGATGGATTTCTGGCCAATCGCCTATTATCCTTATACCATGCGCAAGGATGAAACGGGGCTGGGCGTGGAAGACCGTTATCCATTAGACGTAATTGAAAAAGACTGGGAAGCACTGCGCGAGTTTACGGAGAAAGTCAACGCCGCCGGATTCCCGATGTTTATGGGCTACGAGTGGCAGGGCGCCGGACAGGATGGCGATCACAATGTTTTCTGCAAGGATAACCGGCAGAAGATGGAATATCCGCTGCGCTATGCGGATCTGGTCCAAGCCTATGCGGGTAAGGACGTGATCGGGATTCCGCATCATCTGGCTTATCAGCTGGAAAACCGCGGCAAGAACTGGGCCACGCATAACGAAGCCTTCTCGCCGTTTGTGGAAATCTATTCTTCCCACGGCAGCAGTGAAAACGACAACGGCCCGATTGAAATGACGCGCCATGTCCACATGGGACCGCGGACGGGCGAAACCTGTGTTGAACGGGGGTGGGAAGATGGCTACAAATTCGGCGTCATCGCCTCGGGCGACAACCATTCCGCTCCTTGCGTCTATGGCTTTGGCTACATGGCCTGCTTAGCCGAGGGCAACACGAAGGAAGCGATCTGGGACGCGATGCAGAAGCGTCATACCTACGGCGTATCGAAGGATCGGATTCAGGTCAGGATGCAGGTCGACGGCAAGCTGATGGGCGATGTCATCGAACCAAATCCGAAAGCGAAACTGACGCTGGACGTGATCGGCAGCGACGCGATCGACCGGATTGAAGTCATTGAAGACAATCAGGTTGTGGAGATGATTCCGCATACCTCCACCTGGGAGCGCAAGCCGCTGGGTGAGACGATCCGTTTCAAATTTAAAGTGGAATTCGGCTGGGGACCGGACCGCCGGATTTTCCCGGACATCGCTTCGCGTCAATGGAAAGGCGCGCTGGAAGTTCCAGGTGGAAAACTCCTCAGCATCGAAAAATGCTGGAGCAACTTCGGACAGGATCTGCACGACGTGACGGATAACCGCTGCGAATTTGATCTGACAACGTACAAGACAACGGCCACTGGCAAGTGGATGGGACCGTCGGCTGTCACGACGGAAGGCTTTATCTTTGAAGTGGAAACCGATCGGGAAGGCACGGTGCTGCTGAGCATCGACGGCGTTGAATATCCGCTGGCAGTCGGGGATCTGTTAAAGACCTCGCGGGTCGTGGAGCTGGAAGAGGAAGCGCGTCAGCTGGTGAAAGATCGCTTTAACTTCACAGATTATTACCGGACTGATCCGTGGTGGCATAACGCGTATAAATTCAAAATCGGCCAGGCCGTTGTGGAAAACGGCTATCATGTCCAGCTGGAAAGAACGCTGGATCTGAGCGACGTCAAGCACCTGCGCTTACGGATCTGGGAAAGAAACGGAGGATGCGCCTGGACAAGCCCGGTCTTTGTTGAAAAGAAAGGGGAATAGTCATGAATATTCTGTATATCCACACCCATGACAGCGGCCGGATGGTAAGCCCCTACGGCGTAAACGCGCCGACGGACAATCTGTTGGCGTTTGCCAGGGATGCCGCTGTGTTCACCCAGGCATACTGCGCGGGGCCGACCTGTTCGCCCAGCCGCGCGGCGCTGCTGACAGGGACTTATCCGCATCAAAACGGGATGCTTGGTCTGGCTCAGCGGGGCTTTGGACTGACCGACTATCGACGCCATCTGGCGCAGTTTCTGGGGCGTCATGGCTATCATACTGTCCTGTGCGGCATCCAGCATGAATCCGGCTGGTATCTGGATGCCGATGCGCCCGGCAAGCTGGGCTACAACGAGGTGCTGACCGCTTCCGCAGATCCGTATAAAAAGGAAGACCTGCATCTGTGGGACGCCATCAACGCCGATCATGTCTGCCAATGGCTGGATCAGGCCAAAGCGGACGAACCGTTTTTCCTCAGCTATGGCATGCACAGCACGCATCGCCCTTATCCGGTTGAGATCTGCGAGGCGGTGGATGAGCGCTATGTACGCCCGCCGTTTCCGATCGACGACAATGGGGAAACCCGGCACGATCAGGCACAGTTTCTGACTTCAGCCTATTACATGGATCAGAATTTCGGCAAGGTGATCGCCAAGCTGAAGGAAACAGGGCTGATGGAGAAAACAATCGTGATGTTCACGACCGATCACGGCGTTGCACTGCCGTTTAATAAATGCAATCTGACCGACAGCGGGATCGGCGTATCGCTGATCATGCGGGTGCCGGGGGCGAAGGCCAACGGCCAGGTGATCGACGCCTTGGTTTCGCATGTCGACGTGATGCCGACGCTGTGCGATCTGCTTCAGCTGGAAAAACCAGACTATCTGGAAGGCACCTCGTTTGCGGAAGTCTTCGAGGACATCAGCGCGGAGCCGGTCTCCGAGATCTTTGCCGAGGTGAATTTCCATACCAGCTATGAACCGATCCGCTGCGTGCGCACGCGCCGGTATAAATATATCCGCTACTATGATGAAAGCTGGACGAAGCTGAACCTGTCGAATATGGACTCGTCGGCGTCCAAGGATTTCTACATGCGCAACGATTTAGCTACGCAGACAAAAGATACGGAAGCGCTGTACGACTGTTATTACGATCCGGGTGAGCGGAAGAATCTGGCGCAGGATCCGCGCTATCAGGAAATTCTGGAAGACCTGCGTGAAAAACTCAGAACGTTCCAGATCCGGACGCAGGATCCGATCCTTCACGGTGAGCTGGAAATGAAGCCGGAGTACAAGGTAAACAGAAAAGAATGCGTCAACGCGTCAAGCAAGGATCCGCAGGATTACGATCCGCGCGGGCGCTGGCAATAAATAAGCGAAAGTAAAGCGCTGAGAAACGGAAAATTCCGGTTCTATAAATTTTGGTGTTGGTAGAAACCAACGCCTTTTTTTCTTGAGCATAAAAAAAAGAGACATAGGTAAGAATTTCCGTTACAATAAAATCACCACAAATTACAGAAAGGAAATCTCACTATGTCCATTACTCATTCTATCGTATCTGTTCTCAATTTAAAAGATCCTCATCTTCATTTC